>NZ_NEII01000028.1:0-2462 GCF_002112685.1 Pseudomonas sp. R15(2017) | reverse complement strand
CACCAAAAGCTGGCACGCTCCTTGATAACAGTCAGGCACCCACCGGGCGATTTCGCCTCCCGGGCACCCTAACTTTATCCGCAAGGAGCACCTCCCATGGCAACACCAGCGTACATGTCGGTTACCGGCGAAAAACAAGGCCTGATCACTGCCGGCGCTTTCACCGCCGACTCCGTTGGCAACACCTACCAGGAAGGTCACGAAGACCAGGTCATGGTTCAGGCGTTCAGCCACGACGTGATCATCCCGCGTGACCCGCAATCCGGTCAGCCAACCGGTCAGCGCGTTCACAAGCCAGTGATCATCACCAAGGTCTACGACAAGGCTTCGCCTCTGCTGCAAGCCGCTCTGACCTCCGGCGAGCGCATGAGCGAAATCGTTATCCAGTGGTACCGCACTTCGGCTCAAGGTACCCAAGAGCACTACTACACCACCAAACTGGAAGACGCGATCATCGTCGCCATCAACAACAAAATGCACAACTGCCAGGATCCAGGCAACTCGCACTTCACCCACCTGGAAGAAGTGCAGTTCACCTACCGCAAAATCACCTGGACCCACGAAGTATCCGGTACTTCGGGTTCCGATGACTGGCGTGCTCCAGTCGTTTAATTACGGCTGATCGTTTCAAGCATCGGCCAGCTCTGCTGGTCGATGTTGTTTACGCCCCTCCAGAATTTCGCGTTCGTCGACCGATAACGGTCGACGAACGCCGCTGTACAGCACGAGGAACAAGGGATGTTCGCGCCGGCCAATGAAACCCACTTTGCCCTGACCATCGAAGGTCTTTCCGCCGACTTTCAGGTGTTTACCCTGAGCGGCCGGGAAGCCATCAGCCAGCCTTTCGTATTCGAGGTGGAGCTGGTCAGTGAGCAGCCGTCGCTGAACCTCGAAACCCTGCTGCACAAACCGGCCTTCCTGCAGCTGTCGCCCGACGGCAGCGGCATCCACGGCCTGATCTACCGCGCCGCGCAAGGCGATTCCGGCAAGCGCCTGACGCGCTACTCCGTGACCCTGCGCCCGCAACTGGCGTACCTGGCGCACCGAATCAACCAGCGGATCTTCCAGAACCTCAGCGTGCCAAAAATCATTGGCAAGGTTCTCGAAGAGCACGGCATCCAGGGCAACGCCTATGCCTTCCAGACCGGCTCGATCTACCCTGATCGCATCTACTGCGTGCAGTACGACGAATCGGACCTGCATTTCATCCAGCGCCTGTGCGAAGAAGAAGGCATTCACTACCACTTCCAGCACAGCGCCACGGGCCACAAACTGGTGTTCGGCGATGACCAGACGGTGTTCAAGAAACTGGCGCCGGTGGCCTATCAGCAGGACTCCGGCATGGTCGCCAGCAACCCGGTCATCAAACGCTTCGACCTGCGCCTGGAAACCCGCACCAGCCGCACCACCCGCCGCGACTACGACTTCGAAAAACCGCGGATCACCCTCGAAAGCGAAAACCGCGGCGACGCCCTGCCCGACCTCGAGGACTACGACTACCCGGGCCGTTTCGTCGACCGCGAGCGCGGCAAGCACCTGGCCAAACGCGCCCTCGAACGCCACCGCAGCGACTTCCAGCTCGCCGAAGGCAAGAGCGACCAGCCGTTGCTGGTCAGCGGCCATTTCCTCGCGCTGAAAGAACACCCGAAGGCCAAGTGGAATGATCTGTGGCTGCTCACCGAAGTCCACCACGAAGGCAAACAGCCGCAGGTGCTGGAAGAGTCGGTGACCAGTGACACCACCGCGCTCAAAGACGATTTCCATCAGGGCTACCGCAACCGCTTCCAGGCCACCCCGTGGGACGTGCCGAACCGCCCGCCCCTGCGCCACCCGAAACCGCGCATCCTCGGCAGCCAGAGCGCCGTAGTCACCGGCCCTAAAGGCGAAGAAATCCACTGCGACGAATACGGCCGCGTCAAAGTCCAGTTCCACTGGGACCGCGACGGCCAGGCCGACGACAAGACCAGCTGCTGGCTGCGCGTGTCTTCCGCCTGGGCCGGCGCCCAGTACGGCGGCATCGCCATCCCGCGCATTGGCATGGAAGTGCTGGTCACCTTCCTCGAAGGCGACCCCGACCAGCCGCTGATCAGCGGCTGCCTGTACCACAAGGAAAACACCGTCCCGTACGCCCTGCCGGCGAACAAGACCCGCACCACCTTCAAGACCCTGAGCTCGATGGGTGGCGGTGGCTTCAACGAACTGCGCATCGAAGACAAGAAAGGCCAGGAACAGATCTTCCTCCACGCCCAGCGCGACTGGGACGAGAACATCGAACACGACCAGAAAATCCGCGTCGGCAACGAACGCCACGACGTCGTGGAAAAGAACAGCTACACGGAATTCAAGGCCGAAGAACACCACACCGTCTACGAAGACCGCAAAGTCGAAGCCCGCGCCAACGACCACCTGACCGTGGGCGTGAACCAGCACATCAAGATCGGCACCGGGCAATTCATCGACGC
>NZ_NEII01000027.1:0-2924 GCF_002112685.1 Pseudomonas sp. R15(2017) | reverse complement strand
GTCAACCCCAACGGATCCACCCACCCCGTCGGATTCGGCACGTACCGGTACTGATTCACCCCACCCGCCAACTTCACCGGATCCGGCGTCAGGTACCGTCCCACGTCCGGGTCGTAATACCGGTGCCGGTTGTAATGCAGTCCGCTTTCCTCATCGAAGTACTGCCCCTGAAACCGTAGTGGCTGGTTCAGGTAGTCCTCGGTCGCCAGTTCCAGCGAGGTGACCTTGCCGTAGGCGCTGTATTTGGCTGACCAGACGATGTCGCCGCTGTAGTCGGTCAACTCCTGCGGGGTGCCGAGGTGGTCGAGTTGGTAGTAGAACGGGCAGGCGCGTTTCGGGCCTCTGCCGTCGAGCATCGCCAAGGGGCGAAAGGTGCCGGGTTCGTAGATGAAGCTGCGGTGCTGTTCCTGGCTGCTTTCGGCGATCAGGTGGTCGCCTTGCCAGAAGAATTCGGTGGTCTGGCCGTTGACGGTTTTGCGGATGCGCCGGCCGAAGGCGTCGTATTGGTAGGTCGCGGTGGTGCCGTCGGGACGGGTCAGGCCGATCAGGCGGTGCTGGCTGTCGTAGCGGTATTCGGTGACGAGGGTTTGCGCGCGGCCACGGCGTTCGCGGATCAGGTTGCCGAAGGCGTCGTAGTCGTAGTGGCGGTCGCCCTGCATTTGCAGGCGGTTGCCTTTGATCTGTGTCGGGCCGGGGCGATCCTGCATCAGCAGGTTGCCGGCCGGGTCGTGGGCGAAGGTTTCCGGCACATCGTCGCGGGTGTGGCGTACGCGGATCAGCCGGTCGAGGGCGTCGTAGGTGTAGCTGCGCTGGCCGTGGCGGGTGTCGGCGATGTGTTCGAGGTTGCCGTTGGCGCTGTAGGCAAAGTCGCGACGGTACAGCGCACTGCGTTGATGGCCTACGGCGTGGGCGCGTAAGCGGCCCTGTTCGTCGTAAGAGTATTCGCTGAGCAGCAGGCCTTGCTGGCGCTGCTGTTCGCGGCCGTTCTGGTAGACGTGACGGGTAAGCAAGGCGCCGTTGAGGTCGATCGCGGTCAGCGCGCCGCCCTTGGCGTAGTGATAATCGAGCTTGCTGTTGTCCGGCAGGCGCATCCGGCTTAGCTGGCCGCAGGCGTCGTAGGTGTAACGCAGGGTGCCCCAGCCCTGATGCTCGCGCACCAGCCGGTCCTGCAGGTCGTATTCGAAAGCCAGCGGGTGATCCTGGCCGTCATCCACGCCGACCAAACGGCCTAAACGGTCATAGCGGTAGCTGACCTCGATACCGTCCGGCAGGGTCTTGAGCAGCAATCGCCCGGCGCTGTCGCGCTGGTAAGTGGTGACCAGCGTCGAGCCGTCATCGCCGAACTCGGTCTTTTCCAGCAGGTGGCCGTTGCGGTCGTAGGCGTAAGCGGTACGCCGGCCATCGAAGCCGGTTTCCTGTCGGATCAGTCCGGTCGGCGTGTAGTCCAGCCGATATTTTTCGCCGGACTCGTTCTCGATTTCCGTGAGCAACAGCTGCGCATGGTCGTAGCGGTATTGCAGTCGCGTGCCGTCGGGGTTGATCCGCCGGCTGACCAAATGCAGGTCATCGTCATATTCGTAGCGGGTGATGCGCCCCAGTTCATCGCGTTCGGCGGTGATCTGGCCGTAGGCGCTGTAGGACCAGGCGCGGGTGGCGCCATTCGGCGAGGTGGTCTGGATCAGCCGGCCAACGGCATCCCATGCATGACGGGTGACCGCGCCATGCTCGTCCTGCGCCGTAATCCGCCGCCCTAGCGCATCGTAGGAAAACTTGCGAACCCCACCGTCCGGCAGACTTTCTTCGACCAGTTGGCCCAGGTCGTTCCACACGAACACATGCCGACCCGAATCCGGATAACGGATCGACAGCAACCGGCCCTGTGCATCGTGGTGGTAATGGGTGACATGGCCGTCCGGGTCGACCGCCTCGGTGATGTCACCCTGGGCATTGCGCCGGTACGTCCACACCGCATCGCCGCGTGAACGGCTGTGCAGGAAACCATTGCGGTACTCGTAGGACGTCGGCGCATCGTCCGGCGGAATCAGCGCGATCAGCCGTCCGGCATCGTCGTAGCGGTATTCGGTGACCGCCCCCAGCGCATCCTGCTCGGCGACCAGCCGGCCTTGCGCGTCATAGGCCTTGAGCTGCTCACCACCGTCGGCGGCAACCTGACGCACCATCCGCGCGGTGTCGTCGTGGACGTAAGTTTCTTCAGTGCCATCGACGTAATGCACCGTGACACGGCCGGCGTCATCCCAGACGTAACGCGTATCCATCTGCGAAAACGACGCCCAGTGCCGCACGCAACGCGCCGCCTTGCCGGCGCGCTCCCACGCCCAAAAGAAGCTCGCGCCGCCGGCCAGTTGCCGTTGCAGGATGACGTGCTGGTCGTCGTAGTCGTAACGCTCGCTCTCGCCGACGGCGTTGGTCGCCTCGATCAATCGATGACGGGCGTCGTACCGATAACGGGCGAGGGTCTGCTCGGTGCGCCAGGCAGACTCCCGAAAAACCTGATAATCGACCGCGATCAGATGCGCCCGCTCATAGCGCAGCAACAAGGAGCGACCAGCGCCGTTGTCGAGGCGCTCAACGCGATCCAGGCGATCCCGCGTAATACGCAAGCGGTTGCCGTACGCATCGCTGACCGCCGTCAGACGCCCAGCCCGAAAGTGATAAAACCGCGCCGCCTCACCCGCCAGCGCAACAATCAGCTCCTGCGGCTCATCCCCCAGAAAGATCGCCGCCCGCGACAGGCTGTTGTGGATTTCCGGCCGCTCGATACTCGGCAACGGAAACCGCGTACGCCGGTTCTCGTGGTCAACCCAGACCACCGCAGCGCCCTCGACCTCCAGCCGATGCGCCAGCGAGTGACTCCAGCCAAACCCCAGCCCGACATCGATCTCGACCGCACTGGTGCGATACAA
>NZ_NEII01000026.1:0-3306 GCF_002112685.1 Pseudomonas sp. R15(2017) | reverse complement strand
ACTGGTTCGTTCTTTAAAAATTTGGGTATGTGATAGAAAGATAGACTGAACGTTACTTTCACTGGTAACGGATCAGGCTAAGGTAAAATTTGTGAGTTCTCTTAGTTGAGAAATTCGAATTTTCGGCGAATGTCGTCTTCACAGTATAACCAGATTGCTTGGGGTTATATGGTCAAGTGAAGAAGCGCATACGGTGGATGCCTTGGCAGTCAGAGGCGATGAAAGACGTGGTAGCCTGCGAAAAGCTTCGGGGAGTCGGCAAACAGACTTTGATCCGGAGATGTCTGAATGGGGGAACCCAGCCATCACAAGATGGTTATCTTGTACTGAATACATAGGTGCAAGAGGCGAACCAGGGGAACTGAAACATCTAAGTACCCTGAGGAAAAGAAATCAACCGAGATTCCCTTAGTAGTGGCGAGCGAACGGGGACTAGCCCTTAAGTGGCTTTGAGATTAGCGGAACGCTCTGGAAAGTGCGGCCATAGTGGGTGATAGCCCTGTACGCGAAAGTCTCTTAGTCATGAAATCGAGTAGGACGGAGCACGAGAAACTTTGTCTGAATATGGGGGGACCATCCTCCAAGGCTAAATACTACTGACTGACCGATAGTGAACTAGTACCGTGAGGGAAAGGCGAAAAGAACCCCGGAGAGGGGAGTGAAATAGATCCTGAAACCGTATGCGTACAAGCAGTGGGAGCAGACTTTGTTCTGTGACTGCGTACCTTTTGTATAATGGGTCAGCGACTTATTTTCAGTGGCGAGCTTAACCGAATAGGGGAGGCGTAGCGAAAGCGAGTCTTAATAGGGCGTCTAGTCGCTGGGAATAGACCCGAAACCGGGCGATCTATCCATGGGCAGGTTGAAGGTTAGGTAACACTGACTGGAGGACCGAACCGACTACCGTTGAAAAGTTAGCGGATGACCTGTGGATCGGAGTGAAAGGCTAATCAAGCTCGGAGATAGCTGGTTCTCCTCGAAAGCTATTTAGGTAGCGCCTCATGTATCACTGTAGGGGGTAGAGCACTGTTTCGGCTAGGGGGTCATCCCGACTTACCAAACCGATGCAAACTCCGAATACCTACAAGTGCCGAGCATGGGAGACACACGGCGGGTGCTAACGTCCGTCGTGAAAAGGGAAACAACCCAGACCGTCAGCTAAGGTCCCAAAGTTATGGTTAAGTGGGAAACGATGTGGGAAGGCTTAGACAGCTAGGAGGTTGGCTTAGAAGCAGCCACCCTTTAAAGAAAGCGTAATAGCTCACTAGTCGAGTCGGCCTGCGCGGAAGATGTAACGGGGCTCAAACCATACACCGAAGCTACGGGTATCACGCAAGTGATGCGGTAGAGGAGCGTTCTGTAAGCCTGTGAAGGTGAGTTGAGAAGCTTGCTGGAGGTATCAGAAGTGCGAATGCTGACATGAGTAACGACAATGGGTGTGAAAAACACCCACGCCGAAAGACCAAGGTTTCCTGCGCAACGTTAATCGACGCAGGGTTAGTCGGTCCCTAAGGCGAGGCTGAAAAGCGTAGTCGATGGAAAACAGGTTAATATTCCTGTACTTCTGGTTATTGCGATGGAGGGACGGAGAAGGCTAGGCCAGCTTGGCGTTGGTTGTCCAAGTTTAAGGTGGTAGGCTGAAATCTTAGGTAAATCCGGGGTTTCAAGGCCGAGAGCTGATGACGAGTTGCCTTTAGGCGACGAAGTGGTTGATGCCATGCTTCCAAGAAAAGCTTCTAAGCTTCAGATAACCAGGAACCGTACCCCAAACCGACACAGGTGGTTGGGTAGAGAATACCAAGGCGCTTGAGAGAACTCGGGTGAAGGAACTAGGCAAAATGGCACCGTAACTTCGGGAGAAGGTGCGCCGGTGAGGGTGAAGCACTTGCTGCGTAAGCCCACGCCGGTCGAAGATACCAGGCCGCTGCGACTGTTTATTAAAAACACAGCACTCTGCAAACACGAAAGTGGACGTATAGGGTGTGACGCCTGCCCGGTGCCGGAAGGTTAATTGATGGGGTTAGCTAACGCGAAGCTCTTGATCGAAGCCCCGGTAAACGGCGGCCGTAACTATAACGGTCCTAAGGTAGCGAAATTCCTTGTCGGGTAAGTTCCGACCTGCACGAATGGCGTAACGATGGCGGCGCTGTCTCCACCCGAGACTCAGTGAAATTGAAATCGCTGTGAAGATGCAGTGTATCCGCGGCTAGACGGAAAGACCCCGTGAACCTTTACTATAGCTTTGCACTGGACTTTGAATTTGCTTGTGTAGGATAGGTGGGAGGCTTTGAAGCGTGGACGCCAGTTCGCGTGGAGCCATCCTTGAAATACCACCCTGGCAACTTTGAGGTTCTAACTCAGGTCCGTTATCCGGATCGAGGACAGTGTATGGTGGGTAGTTTGACTGGGGCGGTCTCCTCCTAAAGAGTAACGGAGGAGTACGAAGGTGCGCTCAGACCGGTCGGAAATCGGTCGTAGAGTATAAAGGCAAAAGCGCGCTTGACTGCGAGACAGACACGTCGAGCAGGTACGAAAGTAGGTCTTAGTGATCCGGTGGTTCTGTATGGAAGGGCCATCGCTCAACGGATAAAAGGTACTCCGGGGATAACAGGCTGATACCGCCCAAGAGTTCATATCGACGGCGGTGTTTGGCACCTCGATGTCGGCTCATCACATCCTGGGGCTGAAGCCGGTCCCAAGGGTATGGCTGTTCGCCATTTAAAGTGGTACGCGAGCTGGGTTTAGAACGTCGTGAGACAGTTCGGTCCCTATCTGCCGTGGACGTTTGAGATTTGAGAGGGGCTGCTCCTAGTACGAGAGGACCGGAGTGGACGAACCTCTGGTGTTCCGGTTGTCACGCCAGTGGCATTGCCGGGTAGCTATGTTCGGGAAAGATAACCGCTGAAAGCATCTAAGCGGGAAACTTGCCTCAAGATGAGATCTCACTGGAACCTTGAGTTCCCTGAAGGGCCGTCGAAGACTACGACGTTGATAGGTTGGGTGTGTAAGCGCTGTGAGGCGTTGAGCTAACCAATACTAATTGCCCGTGAGGCTTGACCATATAACACCCAAGCAATCTGTAGACTCGAAAGAGGCCAGATTGCGGTGTGTGAAGACGCAATGAACCGAAAGTTCGACGCTCACAAGACACCGACAGCTGTCACATACCCAATTTGCTGAAGCGAGGCCATCTGGTCGCGAGTCAGTACCCGAATTTCTTGACGACCATAGAGCGTTGGAACCACCTGATCCCATCCCGAACTCAGAAGTGAAACGATGCATCGCCGATGGTAGTGTGGGGTTTCC
>NZ_NEII01000025.1:0-15825 GCF_002112685.1 Pseudomonas sp. R15(2017) | reverse complement strand
GACCGGGATCTGCACTTTCATGCCCAGAGTAGGGAAGTTGAGCAGTGCGGCGGCGCGGTTGATGGCCCATTCTCCGTTCGGCAGCTGCTTGGCGCCGGGGATGTCTGGGTCGAGCAGGGCGAGCGTGCCGAGTGCGCCAATGGCTTTTTTCGGTTGGACGAGCATGGCGAGAACTCCTGCCGAAGGGTGTGGGCGGTGGAGTGATTGAGCGATCAAACGGATGATTTGGCTACTGTCAGATCTGACAGGTGAGTCGTTGTTTCTGATCAACGGTCGTTCATGGACAAGTATGCAAACCGAAATCCCTCCGGTATGAAACCGGAGGGTGCAATGTGACGAGAAATGTTTCGTGTGCTTGTCAGCAGACTACGGAACAGGGCCAGTTCTATCGAAGCGCCACAATGAGTGAGTAATCAAATGGAATTCTTATCGCCCATTGCTCTCCGTTGACCAGATTCTTGCAGGTTCTGGCCTTTGCCCATGGCCACCAGAAGTTGCTGGGGTCAGTTGACCAGTAGTGGTGATTGCCCATGGGCCATCGTCCTCCATAGGCTGCGTGTATTTCATAAAGCTCAGCGAGGCTGGGAAGCCGTGCACCGTTGGCGGCGGCATGTGAGTTCGCTGTGGACCAGACTCCGGAACCCAGTCCGATGCAGTGGATGACTCCAGTCACCGTCACGTTGTAACTCTTGGATTGGTTGGCTGCATCTCTGGCTGTGATAGTGGCTGTTCCCCGGCCACGCACGGTGACAAGCCCTGAGGAACTGTCAACTACCGCTACACCCTGATTGCTGGAGGTATAGGTGTAACCTGGGCGGCCACCGGAGGCTTGATGTTGCACCGAGTTACCCGAATTGAACGCAGGAAGAACATTGGGGTAGCCCGGAAGGATGTAGGTCTTGCCACCCAACGTGACCGGACTGGTATTGAAGTTCAACGGCGCTAACGGATTCTCCCTGGTAAAACTGCGCGACCCGCTCTGTTGATTGTTGGCAACCGACCTCGCGTAAACCGTGTTCGAGCCCAGGTGAATGCCGATGGTCAGTGACCAGACACCGCTCCCGTTGACGGGTACGATTTGCCCCCCCACGTTGTTGAGAAAAATCTGCACGCTGTACAACGGCGTTGCCGCCCCGATCACGGTTACCGAAGTGTCTGTTGTTTTGCCACCATTACCCAGTTCCCCGCCTGAATGCCGGACCGAAGTGAGGGTGGTGGTGAGGTGGGCCCTGACAGTAAACAAGTGAATGGGTGACTCAAGCTGGCTGCCGTAAAGCGCTCTGGCCTTGAGCGAGTAGGTCTTCTGGCCAAGACTCGATAACGTGGTGCTGCCATTGCCGTTGCCGTCCAGATCAATCGGCTGTCCGATGGGCGACGCGCCGTCGTAGAGCTGAACCTTTTGGCCCGGATCGGCATTGACACTCACCGTCACCTGGTTGTCGTAGGTTGTACCGTTGTTGCCTACTGCTCCCTTGCTGTCCCTGACGCCGGTGATACCGGGCAACCTGGCCTCTTTGATGGTGAAGGATCTCGGGTCACTGATTTTATCGTCGGCCTCATATTGAGCGATAACAACGACGCGGTGCAGGCCTGAGATCAAGTCCACGGTGATTGTCCACGTGCTGTTGGCATCGACGGTTGGCATACCCTTTGACACCCCATCGATTTGAACATCGACTTTCTCGGCCCGAGTGGCTGTCCCTTCGATCGTCAAACGCTTGTCGTAGGTCTGACCCGCTTCAGGAATGACCGTACCCAATGCCGTTTTCACGGTGGTGATGACAGGCGTGACGTACTCGTAGTGCTGGCGGATCACCAGCGGCAGTTTCGGGAAAACGATAGCGGCATCTTCATCCGTGCTGTTATCGAAAATGACCTTGCAAACCACGGTGGCGTTGGAGCCATGAAGCAGTTTCAGCAATTCTGTCTTGAGCAGGGTTTCATTCAACCCTTGCGTGAGCTGCGTTGAGTTCACTTCATGCGCAGTGAGCAGATCGATTCGATAGCCGCCCGTGCTGGCCTGCCCTTCGATGTACAGCCAGACCAACTGCTTGAGGGCAATGAAAGGCCATGCCTTGACCAGAACCTTCGCGTTCCCGACGAGCTCCATTACCAGCAGTTCGCCTGCCTTTGCTTCTGGAACCTCGGGCCGCGGCAGTTCCGTTTCAGGATTCTGGAAGTTGAGAACCTTCAGCGGGAGGATTTCCGATGGGGTCCACAAGCCATAGCGTTGGACGTCGTAACTGACCGCTACCTCGCGGTCGATGTTGGCCCCGACAAAGGAGGGCGGCAGGTGAAACCTTACGGTACCGGTGGCCTCGGCAGGTTTCTCCAGGTCTTCCGAAGTCCCGGCGCCTGGCGTGCCCCGCCATTTCAATCCGAGTTTGTCGAGCAGGGCGTCCATGGACGCGTAGCTGCAATCGATGTCCACCCCATTGATGGCGTGCATCGGGTTCAGCGTGCCATCGGGGGCCTGGACGACCGCAGGCGGCAGTAATCTGCCCAGAGGAATGCCGATCAGCACCTCAAGAGGCGCTGAATAGCTGTACTTCCCGGTAGCTCCATGCAGTAACGTATAGATCACAGTCACGTAGTAGCCGATGTTGGCCGAGACGTATTGCTTGTCTACCCGGAATCGTACCGGTTGCCCAACTGTCGCCAACGTGATCGGCACGCTGCCGAATGTACTGCCGTAAAGGTTGATCCCGATCCAGTGGTAGGTGAGCGTATCGCCCTTGACCCAGTTCACTGGCAAGACCCGCACGTGAACCAGCTTGTCAGTTTTCGAGGGATCAAGAATGTCATCCGGTGCTTCTTCAACCTTGGGGGCCGGAAGCGTTGCCTGCCATGACCCCACGTTGACCCGCAGAAACTCGGACTCACTGGTGCCGTATTGGCTGGTAGCGTCGTTGAACACCCGGTACTGAAGTTTGAGACTGCCGTTTTCCAAGGCTTTGACGTGCTCACCCATGACGTAAATCGTCACTTCGCCTGCCTTCTGCTCTTCGCCCGATACGGTGTGTTCTTCTTCATGCAGGTAATCATCACCGTTGGATTTTTTACCCAGCCAGATCACCGTCAGGAAATCGCCATTTTTGATGGCGGGATATTTGATTACCACCGATGCCGCTTGTATGTGGGCGGGCAAAATGTTCCCGACCACTTCGCTGATGGCAGGTGCCGGCAGTAATGATGGATTGCCGATCACGGTGGCAAACGTACGCCTGGAAAAAAGTGTCGGGCTGCCATCCTGCTTGCGCAATGCATAGGAGGCGTCGAGGGTGCCTTGGGCGAAGAGTTGCACGAACTCGTAGGCAACCGGGATTTCATGAATATAAGGCGGGTTACGGACAATGACTTCAACGGTAAACGTTTGAGGTGGCCTGCCGGGAATCGGAGTGCCGATCACTGTGATCAGGAGGGTGTCTCCGGCCGTGAAGACGTCGTTGGGTTTGATCAGTATTTGCAGGGTGACAGGGTTGGCGTCCAGGTCGGCAAGAATGATTTTCCCGTCATCCGCTTCCTTGATGATGAGCGGATCGAGGCGTGATACCCCGGCATCAACTTGCACGGAAGTGGATTTTGACCACTTCACACTCCAGTTATAAACGACATCGCAGATGTTGTAGTGGATGATCAATGCAGCGCTGTCACCGGCCGTCAGGATATCTTCGGGCCGGGCAAGGACGATGATCTCTACGGTGCCATCCACTTCTTCCTGCGTCAAAATATGCGGCGGAAGAAATACGCTGCCCCACATCACGAGGATGATGTCGCCCACGGCGATGTTTGGATAACGCGTGATGATCAGGGGCACCCCACTATCAAGCCATGGTTTGGTGACGCCGTTATCGATGACGTCTTGCGGTAGCCCGACGATAGGCAGCTCCGAGTGCCAGGGTTCGAAGGGACGCTTGTCATCACCGGCCGGGTCGTGGATTTCCAGCAGCAGTGTCAATTTGGCCGATGGGTCGTCGGGTACGGTTTCGCCTGCCCGGGTCAAAACGTAGTGGCAGGTGAAGAGGCCAGGTACAAGCTCGTCCTTGGGTACAAAAAAGAACCATCGCTGATTGAGGTGCTCATCCTTGACCTTGAGTTCGCCGACCTTTTTGTCATTCAGGAAGACTTCCAGCAGGTCATTAATCGCCATGTTCGGGTAAGGGTCGATAACGGCAAACAGCCCATTATCGAACGCTTCATACGCCGTTCTGTTGATCCCTCCATCAGCACCCGGCACAGGAATGACCATGTCGGCGAAGTAGGGTGGGAACAATCCCGACAACGGGGCGAGCAGTTGATTACGATTGGGGAACAAGGACCGGCGGAAAGTGAACATGATCAACTCCATCCGAAGGAGATACGCCATTGGCGTCAAGGGGTTATGGCTTTGGACGCGAAGGCCGGCGAACAGGGGATTTCAGGGCAGGAAAGAGCACTGGGACATTCGAGCCGCAGTTCAGGGCTGGACTGATTTAAGGCGTGAAGCGAGGGGATTGGCTACTGTCAGAAATAACAGGTCGAAGGGTATTTCCGATGAGCGGTTTGTGGCTTTGACAAGCCTGAGGGCAGGGTGAGATCAGGGCTTGCGCAAGGTTTTCTGTCTGAGGATATAAACCGTCACCAACACCGCACTGGTCAGCATGAACCCCCGCGCCCATGGCAGCGGCACCAAATAGCACGAGAACAGAATGCTCGCCCACATCAGCCCGATCGCGTAGACCTTGCCCTTGAGCGGTATGCCGTTGCCATCGAGGTAGTCGCGGATCCATGGCCCGAGCCGGGGATGCTCGACCAGCCATTGGTAGAAACGCGGGGAACTGCGGGCGAAGCAGGCGGCTGCCAGCAGCAGGAAGGGAGTCGTGGGGAGAACAGGCAGGAAAATCCCGATCACCCCCAATGCCACGCTCAGCCAGCCGATGGCCAGCAGGATGTAGCGCAACATCAGGGGGCGGTTGCCTATGGGGTTGTCCATAGGCCGGATCTTAGTGGTGACGAGGCTTGAGGATCGCCGGTTTTTCGTCGGGCGCCTGGCACAGCAGGTACAGCGCGGTCAGGGCCTCCGGGATCTGCACGATCATGTCGTCCATCAGGTTGGCGTCCTTGGCGATGTCTTCGAACTCGGGCTGTTCGTCGAACAGGCCCGAACCGACCATGATCGGCAGGAGCATTTCGCTGACTTCTTCTTCGGCGGTTTCGAACCAGGCCGCTTCGCGCAGGAATACGCCTTCCATGAAGCCGATGCACCAGCCACGCAGTTCGGAATCGTCCGGGTCGTCGCCCAGGTCCAGCTCGCAGGGCAGCTCGAATTCTTCATCCGACGCCAGTTGGCGGGCGATGTGGGCCTTGAGGCCGATCAGCGTGGCTTCGATCTCTTCACGCTGGGCTTCGCTGCTGTAATGCGGCTCTTCGGCGAACAGGGCGTCGATCCACTCACGATCCGGCACCACATCGGCGCAGATCGACAGCGCGGTCAGGTAACCGTGAGCGGCCACGTAGTCCAGCGCCTCTTCATGCAGCTCGTCGGCGTCGAGGAAGACTTGCAGGCGGGTTAGTTGCTCGGCGAAGGACATTAAAGGGCTACCTTGGGGGAATAAACAATGCGGGAATTCTAGGCCTTCTTGAGCCCTCAAGCCAGCCGCACGGCAGATTTGCCCGCACAAGCTTCTTATCGGCGGTGCCCTCTGCCGCAGAGGGGTCGGGTATACTGCCGCGCTTTGCGATCCCTGCCGGTGTCGCGGCTGATTGTGTGCGGCGCGATGCAATGCGCGCTTACGTTTTGTTTAAAGCAGCCTCGGCTGTCTTGAACCAGCCTGTGCAGGGATGTTTCGGTGGATTTTTGGAGTTTTTATGCTCGAACAGGCTCAACGCGTCCTCAAGGACATCTTCGGCTACGACAGTTTCCGTGGCCGGCAGGGTGCAATCATTGAGCGCGTGGCCAGTGGCGGCGATGCCCTTGTCCTGATGCCGACCGGCGGCGGCAAGTCCCTGTGCTTCCAGGTGCCGGCGCTGCTGCGCGACGGCCTGGCGGTGGTGGTTTCGCCGCTGATCGCTTTGATGGACGATCAGGTCGCCACCCTCGAAGAGCTGGGTGTGGCCGCCGCCGCGTTGAACTCCACCCTGAGCGCCGAACAACAGCGCGACCTCGCCAACCGGATCAAGCGCGGCGAAGTGAAGATGCTGTATCTGGCGCCGGAGCGGCTGGTTCAGCCGCGCATGCTGTCGTTCCTGCAAGGCCTGAACATCGCCCTGTTCGCCATCGACGAAGCGCACTGCGTGTCGCAATGGGGCCATGACTTCCGGCCGGAATACCTGCAACTGGGGCAGTTGGCGGAAATGTTCCCCGACGTGCCGCGCATCGCCCTGACCGCCACCGCCGACAAACGCACCCGCGAAGAAATCGTCACCCGCCTGCATTTGCAGAACGCCGAGCGTTTCCTGTCGAGCTTCGACCGGCCGAACATCTTCTACCGCATCGTGCCCAAGGAGCAGCCGCGCAAGCAATTGCTGGCGTTCCTCGCCGAACGGCGCAGCGACGCCGGCATCGTCTACTGCCTGTCGCGCAAGAAGGTGGAAGAGGTGGCCGCGTTTCTCACCGAACAGGGCTTCCCGGCGCTGCCTTACCACGCCGGTCTGCCCAACGATCTGCGTGCCTATCACCAGAAGCGCTTCCTCAATGAGGAAGGGCTGATCATGGTCGCCACCGTGGCGTTCGGCATGGGCATCGACAAACCCAACGTGCGCTTCGTCGCTCACCTCGATCTGCCGAAATCCCTGGAAGCCTATTACCAGGAAACCGGACGCGGCGGCCGTGACGGTCTGCCGGCGGACGCGTGGATGGCCTACGGCCTGCAAGACGTGGTGATGCTCAAGCAGATGCTGCAGAACTCCGAGGGCGACGAGCGCCACAAGCGGCTGGAGCAGCACAAGCTCGACGCCATGCTCTCGCTCTGCGAAGAAACCCGCTGCCGTCGTCAGGCGCTGCTGGCGTACTTCGACGAAGACATGCCCGAGCCGTGCGGCCACTGCGACAACTGCACCGACGGCGTGCAGACCTGGGACGCCACCGAGCCTGCGCGTCAGGCGCTGTCGGCGATCTATCGCACCGGCCAGCGTTACGGCGTCGGCCATCTGGTGGACGTGCTGCTGGGCAAGGACAACGAAAAGGTTCGCAGCTTCGGCCATCAGCACCTGTCGGTGTTCGGCGTCGGCAAGGCGCTGAGCGAGAGCGAATGGCGCTCGCTGTTCCGTCAACTGGTTGCTCGCGGCCTGGCCGATGTCGATCACGAAGGCTACGGCGGGCTGCGCCTGAGCGACACTTGCCGGCCGCTGCTCAAAGGCGAAGTAAGCCTGGAGCTGCGCCGCGACCTCAAGCCGCAAGTCATCGCCAAGAGCGGCAGCAAGAGCCAGGCCAGTCAACTGGTGCGTGGCGAAGAACGCGAACAGTGGGAAGCCTTGCGCGCCCTGCGGCGCAAACTGGCGGAAGAACACGGTGTGCCGCCATACGTCATCTTCCCCGACTCGACCCTGCTGGAAATGCTCCGCAGCCAGCCGACCTCGCTGGCGGACATGGCCCGGGTCAGCGGCGTCGGTGCGCGCAAGCTGGAGCGTTACGGCGAGGCCTTCCTCGAAGTGCTCGGCGGCGAGGCCGAGGCGCCGAAAGTGGTGGCCGACGTGCGCCACGAACTGATCACCCTGGCTCGCGCCGGCATGACGCCGTTGCAGATCTCCGGTCAGTTGCAGTGCTCGGAAAAGAACGTCTACACCATGCTCGCCGAAGCCATCGGCAAGCAGCAGCTGTCGCTGGAACAGGCGCTGGATTTGCCGGAAGACCTGATGGGCGAAGTCCAGGATGCGTTCCTTGACGGCGAAGGCGAGTTGCCGTCGGTCGCAGAAGTGGCCGAGCTGTTTGCCGGTCGCGTACCGGAAGGAGTGCTGTATTGCGTGCGGGCTGCGCTGCAATCGGAGTTTGAAATGTGAGAGGGCGTTTGTGCCAACCGCTATACCGATGTAACGATTCAGTACAGGACGCCCCTTGCCTATAGCCAAATGTCATGCTTAGCTGACTAATAATTAGTTTTTCTCTATTTCTTCAGTCTAATCATGAGTGTTTTATGCCGTTAACCGATCAACACCGCTTTGGCATGCAATTGGCCCAGATGTCCCGTGGCTGGCGTGCCGAACTGGATCGCCGGCTGGCCGGTCTGGGGCTGTCCCAGGCGCGCTGGCTGGTACTGCTGCATCTGGCGCGCTTCGAAGAAGCGCCGACGCAACGGGAGCTGGCGCAAAGCGTCGGCGTCGAAGGGCCGACCCTGGCCCGTCTGCTCGACAGCCTGGAAAGCCAGGGGCTGGTGCAACGCCAGTCTGTAATGGAAGACCGCCGGGCGAAAAAAATCGTGCTGTGTGCACCGGCCCTGCCGCTGATCGAACAGATCGAAACCATCGCCACCCAACTGCGCAAGGAATTGTTCGAAGGCGTCGACGAGGCGGATCTGAAGGTCTGCATGCGGGTTCACGGTCACATTCTGGCCAACCTGGAAAAGTCTTGAGGCATAACCGCGTGCCGTTTTTTTGAGGGATCGCGCTGGGCAGACTATAAGAACTACTGGGCAATATCGTGTTCGTACCGGATGTGCGAACGCATAGAAGTCGGTTTTGCTTATTCAAGGGATGCTCATGCTCGGAAGTCGGCACGTGGTACTGCGTTGCGCCAACTCGCTGCTGGTGGCCGGTGTTCTCACCTGGTCCACCGCGTCATTGGCGCTGGGGCTCGGTGACATCACCGTGCATTCAGCCCTCAATCAGCCGCTCAAGGCTGACATCGCCCTGGTGGATGTCGGGGGCGTCAGCGAAAGCGAACTGGCGGTCCGTCTGGCCTCGGCGGACGAGTTTGGCCGCGCCGGCGTCGAGCGCGTGTTCTTTCTCAACAACCTCAAGTTCACCCCGATCCTGCGTGGCAATCGCAACATGATCCGGGTGACTTCGACCAAACCGGTCAACGAACCCTTTCTGAATTTCCTGGTGCAGCTCGATCAGCCCAATGGCCATCTGCTGCGCGAATACACCGTGCTGATCGACCCGCCGGGCTCACCGGGAATAGTCCCCGCCACCGACGAGCCAACGGCGCGTGCGCAATCGTCGGAATTCCCGACCCCCGAGGCTCCTTCCGCAACCACGCCGGCCAAACCTGCTGCGCCTGTGCAGCCACCGGCTCCGGTCGCCGACGCGCAGGCTGAACAACTGGCGGCGAGCCTTGTGCAGAACCAGCAACTGCAAAAAACCATCGATGAGTTGAACGTGAAGCTTCAGGCCCAGGAAGTGCTGATCGCTGACGGCAAGAAACAGCTCGGCGATTTACAGGCCCGCCTGATTGAAGTGCAACAGGCGCGGCCGGCACCTGTCGCCCCCGTGGCACCTGCGCCTGCGCCGGTCATTGCCCCGGTCGAGTCTCAGGAGGATTCACTCAACTGGCCGCTGCTTGGCGGACTGCTGCTGGTACTGGGATTGCTGGTGGCAGGGCTTTATGTGCGCCGGCAACGCCAGCAGGCGCAAGGGACTGCTGCGCCGTTGCCGTTCCTGCCGGTACGAAACGAACCCCCGGTCGATGACGCCGAACCGATGCAGCCGACTGCCGTTCACAGTGCTGTCGAACATCGCGAAGAACACGCCAACGGCGATGTGCTGGAAGCGGTCGGCATCTATCTGGCCTACGGACGCTTGGGGGAGGCCGCCGGCCTGTTGCACGATGCGTTGCAGAGGGAGCCGGAACGTATCGACCTCGGCGTGCAATTGCTTGAAGTGCTGGGGCGCCAGGGCGACACGCCGGCCTATGACGAGCAGGAAAGTCGATTGCGCCAGCTCGGGGTCGAGGATCAGCGCTTGCAGGAGATTCGCGCCCGCTACCCGAAACTGGCCAGCGCCGTACCTTTGGGGGCGGCGGCCCCGGTGATTGCCGCGCTGCCGATCGAACCTGCGACGCCTGTGGAGCCGGTGGCCGAAGACAATTTCGAGCTGAACCTGGATCAGCTCTCGATGGCCTCCAGTTGGGATCTTGAGGAAACTCGCCCGCCCGCTGCCACACCTGAACAGGCTCCATCGGCGCTGGGTTCCGATCTGCAGGTATTGCCACAGGATTTCGAATTGCCGGAAACCCTGCCCGACGATGCTGAAACCGCCGAACTGGAATGGATCGCCGAGCCGGAAGCGCAGCCGCTGGACGAGGACTTTCTCAACGAATTTGGCGATCCCGGCACGTCGCTCTCGCTGGAGCCACTGGAGCTGCAGGCGCCGGAAGCCGAACCCTCGGACGCCGCCAACGCCGGCAAACTCGAACAGGCCCAGACCTGTATCGATGACGGCGATATCGACAGCGCCATTGCCTTGCTCAACGAACTGCTCAAGGAAGCCGACGAACCCCTCAGGCAAACAGCGCGCACGCTGTTGGCGGGGATTCGCTGAGCGCTGTCAGAAGGTCTGCCCGAGGTTCAGGTACACCGCCTGTTCATCCGCATCGTTCAGGCCATAGCTGAAGTTCAGCGGCCCAAGCGGCGTATCGAAGCCGATGAACACGCTGGCGGCGTTGATGTAGCCGCTGTCGAACTCGTTGTCGTTGTTCCAGGCCCGGCCACGTTCCAGCGAGGCGCCGGCGTACAACGGGAAGTCCAGCGGCAGGTAGGCGCGTGGTGTGAGGCGGCGGTAATACACCGCCCGCATCAGACTGACGTTCTGCCCGGAGATGGCGTCCTCGCGGAAACCGGATAATTGCCGGGCGCCGCCAAGCAGGAAACTGGAGGTCACCACATTGGCATCATCCAGTGTGCGGCCGTAACGACCGCCGAGAATCAGCGTGTCAGGTCCACTGCTCATGGCCTTGTCCAGTTTGAACTCCCACTGCCGGTAGCGCGTGTCGGAACCCAGGCTCGGTTCGAACTGAACCAGGGTCAGGCCGATGTCTTCGCCCTCGTGGGGGAAGTAGACGTTGTCCAGCGAGTCGAAGGAATACTTCAACGCGTAGAACCCTTCGTTGAAACTTTCGCTCGGCAGATCCTGGTCGCCGATCCGCACATCCGCCTTGCCCCAAGCCTCGCCGACCCCGAAGCGCACTTCACCGCTGTTGCCGATCTGCCGACCAACATTGAGGCCGAAGCCGTAGCGCTCGACGCGATACTGGGCAATCGGATCGTTGTCCAGCACCGAGTCGACGTTCTGTGCGGCAAACGACGCATAAGGCGCCAAAAAGTAGCGAGAGCCCACGTCCAGCGGCTGATAGAACTCGCTGTACAACTCTTGTTTATCGCCGATCTGCGCCCGGGTCAGCCATTCCGCGCCGAGCCGGTTGATGCCGTTCACGCGGTAACTGGCACCGAGGTTGAAGGCGCTGTCGCCGCGCATGTCATCCGACAGGTTGAGGCCGACTCGCAGGTAATCCGTACCGGTGCGTTTACCCCGCGCGCTGATCACCAGCGTGTGATCCGATCCCTTGTGCACCACGCGGTATTGCACCTGCTCGAAGTAATCGAGGCCGTACAGGGTGCCCATGTCGGTTTGCAGGCGACCCAGGTCCAGCGGTTCACCGATGTGCTGGCGGATGTAATAGCGGATCACGTCATCGCCGACTTTCGAGTCGTTCTCGACCTTGATCGCGGTGATGATCGGTGTGCGCTGGCCTGGCGCGCGGGCGGCGTTGAGCTCGGCGTCCTGCGATTGCGCGGGTTTGAGGCGGGCGAGGCGCACGTCCAGAGCCTGGGTCGCGCGGTAGCCGGCGTCGATCATCTCCTGGCCGCGACCGAAGTCGGTGGCGCCGAAACTCGCCAGCGGCGGCTGGATCAGCACGTCATCGGGATGCAGGGTCGCCAGTTGCTCTTCGGAGTTGCGACGAGTCATCAGGGTGATCGACTGGTTCAGCACATCGACCACGGTCACCAGTTGCTTGCGGTTGCGCAGCGGGGTGCCGATGTCGACCACGATGGCCACGTCGACGCCCATTTCACGGGCTACGTCGAGAGGGATGTTGTCGGTCATGCCGCCATCCACCAGCAATCGGCCGTCGAGTTCGACCGGGGCGAACACCGCCGGGATCGACATGCTGGCGCGGATCACCTGCGGCAGGTGGCCCTTGCGGAACACCACTTTTTCGCCGTTGGCGATATCGGTGGTCACGGCGCGGAACGGGATCGGCAGCTTGTCGAAGTCCCGGGTGTCGCTGGTGTGGGCCAGCAGGCTTTCCAGCAGCAGCGCGAGGTTCTGGCCCTGAATCACGCCCAATGGCAGGCCAAGGCTGCCGTCATCGCGAAAGCTCAGCTTCTGTTTCACCAGAAAGTCGCGGTCGTCCTGCTTGCGCCGGAACGGCACGTCTTCACGGGGCGGGGCGTCGGACAGCGCCTGCTGCCAGTCGATGGTCAGGGCGAGCTTTTCCAGCTCGTCGATCTTGTAGCCCGAGGCATACAGCCCGCCGACCACCGCGCCCATGCTGGTGCCGGCAATCGCATCGATCTTGATGCCTTGCTCTTCCAGAGCCTTGAGCACACCGATGTGCGCCAGTCCACGGGCCGCGCCGCCGGACAGCACCAGGCCGACTTTCGGGCGTGTGGCCTCACTGGCATGAACGAACAGCGGTAGGAAACCAAGCAACAGGCAGATCAGCAGACGACGCATCGTGAGTCTCGGGGCGAGCGGTAAAGCCGGCTATTATAGCGGCGCCCTCTGGCTCAGGAGTTTCAGCGATCATGACCGTCACAAAACCGGAAATCGTCATCACTTATTGCACGCAATGCCAGTGGCTGTTGCGCGCCGCGTGGCTGGCGCAAGAGCTGCTCAGCACCTTCGGCGACGATCTTGGCAAAGTGTCACTGGTGCCGGGAACCGGCGGGATATTCCACATCACCTGCAACGATGTGCAGATCTGGGAACGCAAGGCCGACGGCGGTTTCCCGGAGGCCAAGGTGCTCAAGCAGCGGGTGCGCGACCAGATTGACCCTGACCGCGACCTCGGCCACAACGACCGTACTCAGTGAGAGGCGGCTTCGGCCGCGACGGTTTTCTTGTCGCTGCTGCCTGACATCCGGCTCGACACCACGATGGCAACGATGATCAGCGCGCCGCCGATCAGCATGCGCAGGGTCGGATCTTCATCGAACAGCAGCCACGCCACGGTAATCCCGTACACCGGCTCCATGGCGAACACCACTGCGGCGGTGCGCGCCTTGATCACCGCCAGGCTGGCGACGAACAGACTGTGGGCAACACCGGTGCAGAACACCCCGAGCAAACCGATCCACAACCAGTCGATGGCACGCACCTCGCTCAGCTGCGGCGCCGCCACCGGCAGCAGACACAACGCCACCACCACGTTCTGACACAGCGCCGCCTGCACCGCCGGGATGCGCCCGGAGCTGGCGCGGTTGGTCAGGGACAACAGGGAAAACAGCAGGCCGGACAGGATCGCCCAGAGCAGGCCGGTGGTCGCGCCGCTGGCCAGATCGAAGGCGGGGGTCACCAGCACCAGTCCGACACTGACCAGCGCCACGAGGACGATTTCATTGATGCGGATGCGTTCGCGGAAGATCAGCCCTTCGAGGATCACCGTGAAGGCCGGGAAACTGGCGAAACCCAGGGTCGCAATCGCGACGCCCGCGACCTTGACCGCAATGAAGAAACTCACCCAGTGCCCGGCCAGCAGCACGCCGCTCAGGGCCAGTCGTCGCCAGTCGACGGCCTGCAATCTCTGCCAGCCGCCCTGCTGGGCAAAACGGGCGAAAAACGCCAGGGCCAGCACGGCAAACGCGGCGCGTCCGAACACGATGACGGCGGGCGTTGCGGCCGCGAGTTTGCCGAAAACGCCGGTCAGGCCGAACATCAGTGCGCCGATATGCAGGGCGCCGAGGGCGGTACGGGGAGTCATTGCAGTCCTTTTTCCAAACACCATTACAGGCACACATTGAAGCGTGTCTCGACGCAAAAGTCTGTCGGCAGGCTATCGACTTTTGTCGTCAGCCTCGCGTCGCAATTGTGTAGGAGAGGTACCGAATTCACGCAGGACGGCGGCCGAGAACGCACTTTGCGAGTTGTAGCCGACACGGCTGGCCACTTCGCCGATGGGCAGCGTGGTGTTGCGCAACAGCGTGACGGCTTTGTGCAGCCGGCGGCTGCGAATATAGTCCATCGGTGTCTGCCCGCATTCGGTGACGAACCGCGCATGCAACCGGGCGCTGGACAATCCGGCGACGCGCGCCAGATCCGCCACTTGCAGCGGATAGGCCGCGTACTGCTCGATGTGCGCATCGAGTGCCGCGTAGGGCAGGCGGCGCGCGACGATCTCGGCGGGCGGCGCATGGTTCAGGCTCGCCAACAGCAGCACCGCGCCCTGTTGCGCAATCAACGGGTCATCCACCGGACTGTTCGCCAGCCAATTGACCAGTTGACCTTGACCGGCATCCAGAGACAAACGGGCGGCGTTGTCCAGTAGACGACGGCTGGCATCGGCGTGATTGCCCAGCGAGCGTGCCAGCCATTGTTCGTCGGGCACATCCAGCACCAGACAGCGGCTGCCCTTGGGACTGCCGCACGCGTGATGCGCGCCGGCGGGAATCACCACGAAGCTCTGCTGCAAAACCTGACTGCCATGCCCTTCGACTTCGAAATCCAGCGCGCCCGATAGGCCGAACACCAGTTGCGCGTGGTCGTGGCTGTGGGCGATCAGGTCATGGCTGTAATGGCGCAGGGTCAGGATCGGGTGCATGGTGGTCTCCGGGCGAGCCGCCAGTCTACACCGGCGCAGGGGGCGACGCCTTTGTCACACGACTGACGCACAGCTGTCATGGTCGATTAACCGGGCGCGCGCAGAGTGGCGAAAACATCGCAGAGGGTTGCCCATGACCAGCGCCGAGCTCGCCAGACCCAGCCGTAAACAAAGGGTTCGCACCTTGTGGATTTCCGACGTGCACTTGGGCACGCGGGATTGCCAGGCCGAGCATCTGTCGCAATTTCTCAAGGGCTATCACGCCGACAAGATCTACCTGGTCGGCGACATCATCGACGGCTGGAAACTGCGCGGTGGCATGTACTGGCCGCAGGCGCACACCAACGTGATCCGCCGTTTGCTGACCATGAGCAAGCGCGGCACCGAGGTGATCTATGTCACCGGCAACCACGACGAATTCCTGCGCCGCTATTCGAAACTGATTCTGGGCAATATCCAGCTGGTCGACGAGGCGGTACACGTCACCGCCGATGGCCGGCATCTGCTGGTGATTCACGGCGACCAGTTCGACGTGATCACCCGTTACCACCGCTGGCTGGCGTTCCTCGGAGATTCGGCCTACGAGTTCACCCTGACCCTCAACCGCTGGCTCAATCACTGGCGGGCGAAATACGGCTACGGCTACTGGTCGCTGTCGGCCTATCTCAAGCACAAGGTGAAGACTGCGGTCAGTTTCATCAGCGATTTCGAAGAAGCCATCGCCCACGAATGCGTGAAGCGCGAGTTGCACGGGGTGGTCTGCGGGCACATTCACCACGCCGAGATCCGTAAGGTCGGCGAGGTGGATTACCTCAACTGTGGCGATTGGGTCGAGTCATGCACGGCGCTGATCGAACACTGGGACGGCACGATCGAGCTGTATCGCCTGGCGGATGCGCAGGCGCGGGAAGCGGAATTGAAAGCGGCGAAGGTTGCCGAGCTGGCTTAGAAAAGATGTGTGTCGGTTTTGCTGGCCTCATCGCGGGCAAGCCCGCTTGTATGTTTAGACTTGAAGGGGTGGGCGGGACTAAAAGCTCGATTCCGACTCTAGCCAGTACGGACCGTGGGAGACTTCTCGTCCCGCCCTTTCT
>NZ_NEII01000024.1:0-21593 GCF_002112685.1 Pseudomonas sp. R15(2017) | reverse complement strand
ACTCATTGAATCTCAAGGAGTTTTCCGTTTCGACTGCGCCGGAAGTGGGGCGAATTATAGAGACTCAGAATCTGCCGTCAACCCTTAATTTCGCTTTTCTTTCAATAACTTGCAGACAGGTCAAAAAACATCCAACTCCCTCTATATAGAAGAAGGATTCAGTATCCCTTCTATATGGAGAGAACCATCAGAGCACTCCATCCTCTTTCATCGCAGCCACTGCTCCAGCCCCAAGACCCAGCACCCGCTGCAAAACCTCCAACGTATGCTCGCCCAACAAAGGAGGCGCATGGCGATACTCGACAGGCGTGCGTGACAACCGGATCGGGCTGGCCACCTGCGGCACCATCCCCGCCAGCGCGTGAGGCAGCTCAATCGCCAACCCGCGAGACTTCACCTGTGGATCCTCAAACACCTGTGACAGATCATTGATCGGTCCACACGGTACACCCGCCTGCTCAAGCTGAGCCACCCACTCGGCAGTAGTCTTGAAAACCGTCGCCTGACGAATCAGCGGAATCAGCACCGCACGGTTCGCCACCCGCAACTTATTAGTCGCGAAACGCGGATCGTCCGCCCACTGCGGCTGCCCGGCCACTTCGGCGAATTTGCGGAACTGCCCGTCATTGCCCACGGTAAGAATGAAGTCGCCATCGGCCGTAGGAAAATCCTGATACGGCACGATGTTCGGATGCGCATTACCCAGCCGCTTTGGCGCAGTGCCCGTCGTCAGGTAGTTCATCGCCTGGTTGGCCAGGCACGCCACCTGAACATCCAGCAGCGCCATATCGATGTGCTGACCGCTACCATCGTGATCACGGTGGGCCAGCGCCGCCAGAATCGCCACGGTCGAATACAGCCCCGTCAGGATATCCGTGAGCGCCACACCCACCTTCACCGGCCCCGCACCCTCATCACCTTCAGGCCGCCCGGTCAGACTCATCAGCCCGCCGAGACCCTGGATCATGAAGTCATAACCCGCGCGCTTGGCATACGGTCCGGTTTGACCAAAACCGGTGATCGAGCAATAAATCAGATCAGGATTGATCGCCTTCAACGACTCGTAATCCAGGCCATAGGCCGCCAGACCACCCACCTTGAAGTTCTCGATCAGGATGTCGGACTTGGCTGCCAGCTCCCGAACCAGCTTCTGACCTTCGGGACGCGTGAAGTCGATCGTCACCGATTGTTTGTTGCGGTTGGCCGACAGGTAATAAGCCGCCTCGCTGGTGTTCTCGCCGTAAGCGTCCTTCAGGAAGGGCGGCCCCCAGGCGCGAGTGTCGTCACCATTACCCGGGCGCTCGACCTTGATCACTTCCGCCCCAAGGTCGGCAAGAATTTGCCCGGCCCATGGGCCGGCCAGCACTCGCGATAAATCCAGTACCCGTAGATGCGACAGCGCGCCCATGGTCGCTCTCCTGTTAATAGAACGCCTGCAGGCCGGTCTGCGCACGACCGAGGATCAGCGCGTGAACGTCGTGAGTACCTTCATAGGTATTCACCACTTCCAGGTTGACCAGGTGACGGGCCACCCCGAACTCATCAGAGATCCCGTTGCCGCCCAACATGTCACGCGCCATGCGGGCGATCTCGAGAGACTTGCCGCAAGAGTTGCGCTTCATGATCGAAGTGATTTCAACCGCAGCAGTGCCCTCATCCTTCATGCGACCCAGACGCAGACAGCCTTGCAGCGCCAGAGTGATCTCGGTCTGCATGTCAGCCAGCTTCTTCTGGATCAACTGAGTGGCAGCCAACGGACGACCGAACTGCTGACGATCCAGGGTGTACTGGCGAGCGGTGTGCCAGCAGAACTCGGCAGCACCCAGCGCCCCCCAGGAGATGCCATAACGTGCGGAGTTGAGGCAGGTGAACGGACCTTTCAGTCCACGCACATCCGGGAAGATGTTCTCTTCCGGCACGAACACATTGTCCATGACAATTTCGCCGGTGATCGAAGCCCGCAGGCCGACCTTGCCGTGAATCGCCGGAGCGCTCAGGCCTTTCCAGCCCTTCTCCAGAACGAAACCACGGATGTCGCCGGCATCGTCTTTGGCCCAGACCACGAACACATCGGCGATCGGGCTGTTGGTGATCCACATCTTGGCGCCGGTCAGGCTGTAGCCGCCTTCCACTTTGCGTGCACGCGTAATCATCGCGCCCGGGTCAGAACCGTGGTTCGGTTCGGTCAGACCGAAGCAGCCGATCCACTCCCCGGAAGCCAGTTTCGGCAGGTACTTCTGTTTCTGTGCTTCGGTACCGAATTCGTTGATCGGCACCATCACCAGCGAAGATTGCACGCTCATCATCGAACGGTAGCCAGAGTCGACACGCTCGACCTCACGGGCAATCAGGCCATAGCTGACGTAGTTGAGGCCGCTGCCACCGTACTGCTCGGGGATGGTCGCGCCCAACAGGCCGACCTCACCCATTTCACGGAAGATCGCCGGATCGGTCTTCTCATGGCGGAAGGCTTCGAGAACGCGCGGCGCGAGGCTCTGCTGGGCGAATTGCTCGGCAGTGTCGCGGATCATGCGTTCTTCTTCAGTCAGCTGTTGATCCAGCAGCAGGGGATCGATCCAGTTGAAGCTAGCTTTGCCGCCCATGAGTGAGTCCTCGCAAATCGGGTGAATTAACGTGGCATTGATCCTAGGCCCGCTTCGCCATCCCGGCAAACGAGGTTTTTGCATCCTGTTGTGCTAATTTCTCACTCCGAAACGTCGCGAAACGCCGATTAAGCAATGTATTAGTGAGGTTGACGTACATGCGCCGCAAGATACCCAGCACCACCGCCCTGATCAGCTTCGAAGCCGCCGCCCGACACGAGAGCTTTACCAAGGCCGCCGAAGAGCTTTCCCTCACACAGGGCGCCATTTGTCGACAGATCGCCAGCCTCGAGGACTTCCTCAGCGTCGAACTGTTCCGACGCTCGCGTCGCGGAGTGAAGCTGACCGAAGCGGGGCTTTCCTACAGCCGCCGTGTAGCGACTCAGCTAGATGCCGTTGAGCGCGACACCCTGTCGGTGATGGGTCAGCAAGGCACCAATGTGATCGAGCTCGCCGTGGTGCCCACCTTCGGCACGCAATGGCTGCTGCCAAGACTGAAGGACTTCCAGCTCAAGCATCCGGAGGTGACAGTCAACCTGACCAACCGCACGCGCCCGTTCCTGTTTGCCGACACCGATTTCGACGCGGCGATCTACTTCGGCGACGCCGACTGGTCCGGTACCGAATCCCACAGGTTGATGGGCGAGAATCCGATGCCGGTGTGCAGTCCTGCCCTGCTCGGCAACAAGACGCATCTGACACCCGATGAGATCGCCGATCTGCCGCTGCTCCAGCAAACCACCCGCCCGTACGCCTGGCGACAGTGGTTCAACTCGCAACACCTGAACATTCCCCGCGACATGACAGGTCCGCGCTACGAGCTATTCTCCATGCTGGCCCAGGCCGCCATGCACGACATGGGCATCGCGCTGATCCCACCGTTCCTGATTCAGCGCGAACTGGCCGAGAAACGCCTGGTGATTGCCAACCCGAACGCGCTCTCCAGCATCAAGGCGTATTACCTGATGATTCCGGAGCGAAAGGTCGAATCAGCGTCACTCAAGGCTTTTCGCGACTGGCTGGTGAACCAGGCACACAGCTACAACCCCGAAGAATAAAGGCTTCCAACGATTACTAACCTCGTAGTCAGGAAAATAAAAGCCCTACAGATATAACTATTTGTCGCAAATAGACAGACTGTATCCGAAAGTCGTACAGACGTCCCACAAGCGCCTGCCGACGTGGCTTTGCGCCCTCATTCGCGACTCATTGCGACCTATTCACGTCACCGATGAGAAAATTCTCCAAATTCATCCAGACTCCTTGAAAGGCACGGCCTGCAAGGGATTCAACTGGCCATCTGCGACATTCGGTCACGGGATGACTTGTAGTTAATTTTCCGTCACCCGTCATAATCCCTTGAAGGGCATAAACTTCGCCTGCAAAATGCCGCGCCCCGCCCTGATTTGGCGGGATCGTGCTGATCGGCCGCCCCAGTCGCACCATCCGTAGTGCATGGGTTTACTCAATAAGATCACGCAGGAGATTTGACGTGCACATTGGTGTTCCTCTCGAAACCCAGACCGGTGAAACACGGGTTGCTGCAACCCCGGAAACCATTAAAAAGCTGATCAGCCAAGGTCATAAAGTCACTGTGCAAACCGGCGCCGGCGTTAAAGCCAGCGTTGTCGACAGTGCCTATGAAGCGGCAGGCGCAACCATTGGCAGTGCCAATGACGCGTTTGGCGCCGAGCTGATTCTCAAAGTGGTCGCGCCAAGCGATGCCGAACTGACGCTGATCAAGCGCGGAACGGTGCTGGTGGGCATGCTCAACCCGTTCAACAACGACACCATCGCGAAGATGGCCGAGTGCGGGATTACCGCGTTCGCCCTGGAAGCGGCGCCACGTACCTCCCGGGCCCAGAGCCTCGACGTGCTGTCGTCCCAGGCGAACATTGCCGGCTATAAGGCCGTGCTGCTGGCCGCTCACTACTATCCGCGCTTCATGCCGATGCTGATGACTGCTGCGGGCACCGTGAAAGCGGCGCGCGTGCTGATTCTGGGGGCCGGTGTGGCCGGGTTGCAGGCGATTGCCACGGCGAAACGTCTGGGCGCCGTCATCGAAGCGTCCGACGTACGTCCGGCCGTGAAGGAACAGATCGAATCCCTCGGCGCCAAGTTCGTCGACGTGCCTTACGAGACCGACGAAGAACGCGAATGCGCGGTCGGCGTCGGCGGTTACGCACGCCCGATGCCGGCGAGCTGGATGCAGCGTCAGGCCCAGGCCGTGCACGAGCGCGCCAAGCAGGCTGACATCGTCATCACCACCGCACTGATTCCGGGCCGCAAGGCGCCGACGCTGTTGAGCGCGGACACCGTGGCGCAGATGAAACCCGGCTCGGTGGTTATCGACCTCGCGGCAGCCCAGGGTGGCAACTGCCCGCTGACCGTGGCCGATCAGGTCGTGATCGAGAACGGCGTGACCATCGTCGGCCCGACCAACCTCGCCGGTGAAGTCGCCGCAGACGCCTCGGCGCTGTACGCACGCAACCTGCTGGACTTCCTGAAGCTGGTCTTCACCAAAGAAGGCCAGCTCGAAGTGAACCTCGAAGACGATATCGTCGCCGCGTGCCTGATGTGCCGCGACGGCCAAGTCATCCGCAAAAACGCCTAAGCAGGGATTCAGACGATGGAAGAGCTTATCTCCCCCGGTATCTACAACCTGATCATCTTCGTGCTGGCGATTTATGTCGGTTACCACGTGGTCTGGAACGTTACACCCGCGCTGCATACGCCTTTGATGGCAGTGACCAACGCCATTTCGGCGATCGTGATCGTCGGCGCCATGCTCGCGGCCGCACTGACCGTCACCCCGCTGGGCAAGACCATGGGCACCCTCGCCGTGGCACTGGCCGCGGTCAACGTGTTCGGTGGCTTCCTGGTGACCCGCCGCATGCTTGAGATGTTCAAGAAGAAAGCCCCGAAAGCAAAAGAAGAGGCGCCTAAGTAATGAGCATGAACCTCGTCACGACGCTCTACCTGATCGCGTCGATCTGCTTCATCCAGGCCCTCAAGGGGCTGTCGCACCCGACCACGTCGCGCCGCGGCAACCTGTTCGGCATGCTCGGCATGGCGCTGGCAATCATCACCACTGTCGGCCTCATCTATAAGCTGGGCGCTGAGCTGGCGACCGCAGGCATCGGTTATGTAATTGTCGGCCTGCTGATCGGCGGCACCGCCGGTTCGATCATGGCCAAGCGCGTGGAAATGACCAAGATGCCGGAACTGGTTGCGTTCATGCACAGCATGATCGGCCTGGCAGCGGTGTTCATCGCCATTGCGGCCGTGGTCGAGCCGCAGTCGCTGGGCATCGTCAAGCAACTGGGCGACTCGATCCCGGCGGGTAACCGTCTGGAGCTGTTCCTCGGCGCAGCCATCGGTGCAATCACCTTCTCCGGTTCGGTGATCGCTTTCGGCAAGCTGTCGGGCAAGTACAAGTTCCGCCTGTTCCAGGGCGCACCGGTACAGTTCAGCGGTCAGCACAAGCTGAACGCAGTACTGGGTCTGGCGACGCTGATCCTCGGCGTCACCTTCATGCTGACCGGCAACCTCGCCGCGTTCGCACTGATGCTGGCCCTGGCGTTCGTCATGGGCGTGCTGATCATCATCCCGATCGGCGGCGCCGACATGCCGGTGGTGGTGTCGATGCTCAACAGCTATTCCGGCTGGGCAGCGGCGGGGATCGGCTTCTCGCTGAACAACTCGATGCTGATCATTGCAGGCTCGCTGGTGGGTTCGAGCGGTGCGATCCTCTCGTACATCATGTGCAAGGCGATGAACCGTTCCTTCTTTAATGTACTGCTCGGCGGTTTCGGCAATACAACAGATGCCGGCCCTGCCGGTGAGAAGGAAGCCCGTCCGGTGAAATCCGGTTCGGCTGACGACGCGACTTTCCTACTGACCAACGCCGACACTGTGATCATTGTTCCTGGTTACGGCTTGGCGGTGGCTCGCGCACAGCACGCCTTGAAAGAGCTGACCGAGAAGCTGACCCACCATGGCGTGACCGTGAAGTACGCGATCCACCCGGTGGCCGGTCGGATGCCCGGACACATGAACGTACTGCTGGCCGAGGCCGAAGTGCCGTACGACCAGGTGTTCGAGATGGAAGACATCAACTCCGAGTTCGGCCAGGCCGACGTGGTGCTGGTGCTGGGCGCCAACGACGTGGTCAACCCGGCCGCCAAGAACGATCCGAAATCGCCGATTGCCGGCATGCCGATCCTCGAAGCGTTCAAGGCCAAGACCATCATCGTCAACAAGCGCTCGATGGCCAGCGGCTATGCCGGTCTGGACAACGAACTGTTCTACCTGGACAAGACCATGATGGTGTTCGGCGACGCGAAGAAAGTCATCGAAGACATGGTCAAAGCGGTCGAGTAACCCTCGCCGGCAACACCGAACGCCCCGACTTGTCGGGGCGTTTTTGTTTGCGCAAACCGTCGGACAATTTGCCGCGTTGTTGCAGATCCAGTAACGGTGTTTTACTTGAAACCCGCTAAATAGACGCCTCGTTTGCGACCTTGGTAGCGGGACAGGCGCTCGCGAAATTCACTAGACTGCGCATCCTGCTACTCGCTGCCCGAGAAAATAATCCATGTACCGTGACCGTATTCGCCTGCCTTCGTTGTTGGATAAAGTGATGAGCGCCGCCGACGCCGCTGCGCTGATTGAGGACGGCATGACCGTCGGCATGAGCGGCTTCACCCGCGCTGGCGAAGCCAAGGCCGTGCCCCATGCGCTGGCCGAGCGAGCCAAGGTCACGCCGCTGAAGATCAGCCTGATGACCGGCGCCAGCCTGGGCAACGACCTCGACAAGCAACTGACCGAGGCCGGCGTGCTGTCGCGGCGCATGCCGTTCCAGGTCGACAGCACCTTGCGCAAGGCGATCAACGCCGGCGAAGTGATGTTCATCGACCAGCACCTCTCGGAAACCGTCGAACAACTGCGCAACCAGCAGCTGAAGCTGCCGGACATCGCCGTGATCGAAGCCGTGGCCATCACCGAACAGGGCCATATCGTGCCGACCACTTCGGTGGGCAACTCGGCGAGCTTCGCGATCTTCGCCAAACACGTGATCGTCGAGATCAACCTGGCGCACAACGCCAACCTCGAAGGTCTGCATGACATCTACATTCCGACCTATCGCCCGACCCGCACGCCCATTCCGCTGGTAAAGGTCGACGACCGCATCGGCAGCACTGCGATCCCGATCCCGCCGGAGAAAATCGTCGCCATCGTCATCACCCAACAGTCGGACTCGCCGTCCACCGTGTCATCGCCGGATATCGATACCAAAGCCATCGCCGATCACCTGATCACCTTCCTCAAGCAGGAAGTCGATGCCGGGCGCATGACCAACAAGCTCGGCCCGTTGCAGGCCGGCATCGGCAACATCGCCAACGCGGTGATGTGCGGGCTGATCGATTCGCCGTTCGAAGACTTGACCATGTATTCCGAAGTGCTGCAGGACTCGACCTTTGACCTGATTGATGCGGGCAAGCTGAGCTTCGCCTCGGGCAGCTCGATCACCCTGTCGGAGCGGCGCAACAGCGACGTGTTCGGCAACCTGGAGAAGTACAAGGACAAACTGGTACTGCGCCCGCAAGAGATCTCCAACCACCCGGAAGTGGTGCGGCGCCTGGGTATCATCGGCATCAATACCGCCCTTGAGTTCGACATCTATGGCAACGTCAACTCCACCCATGTCTGCGGCACGCGGATGATGAACGGCATCGGCGGCTCGGGCGACTTCGCGCGCAACGCACACCTGGCGGTGTTCGTGACCAAGTCGATCGCCAAGGGTGGCGCGATTTCCAGCGTGGTGCCGATGGTCAGCCACGTCGACCATACCGAACATGACGTCGACATCCTGGTGACCGAGGTGGGCCTGGCCGACCTTCGCGGCCTGGCGCCACGGGAACGCGCCCGGGTCATCATCGATAATTGCGTGCACCCGGATTACCGCCCGGCGCTGAACGATTACTTCGAAAAAGCCTGTGCGATCGGCGGCCACACCCCGCACATCCTGCGTGACGCCCTGAGCTGGCATATCAATCTGGAAGAAACCGGACGCATGCTGGCGGTGTAATCCGCACAGATTTTCCGCTGGCGCAAACACAGTTTCGTCAGCGGAATTTTGAAAACCGCCATAGCCGTCAAAAACTGTACTGCTGTACCGGTCTTTTCCTACGGCTTTTGCCTACTCTAATCATCGAACTGGGTAAAAATGCACCAAATAAGCGCAGACAGGTACAGTTTGCGCAATTTTGACCCGTACACCCCCTATAAACAGTTAACTGGTCACTCACAATACAGGTGAACTGTATCTAGAGAGTCTCGCCAAACGAGAGGATCATGGGCACCAGTTAAACCACTACCTAATCCCGCCACAAGCGGAAGGATGTCAACCATGGAACGTACACTCAGTTCCGAACTGTTCTTCGAAGACAAAGCTGTAAAAACCCAGGCTTCCCTGCCTCTGCGCGTTATCGCCAACCTGATGTTGTGGCAGCGCCGCATCTCCAGCCGCCATCAACTGGCTCGTCTGGATTCGCGTCTGCTGGCCGATGCCGGTATCAGCGAAGCACAACGCTACGAAGAGCTGAGCAAGCCGTTCTGGCGCTAATCAGCGTCGCTGGCTCTGGTCGCTAGACCCACCGCCAGCAACCCGAATTGAACACACAAGACCCGTCGCGGGAAACCGCGACGGGTCTTGTTGTTTCAGGGCAGAAAAATCTGAATATCCAGCCTGAAACACCAGACAGGTACAGTTTTCTAAAAACAGATTAATAACAAGTACAGTTACGCAAAATGTGTTCAGGCCAGCATCCTGACCACTGTGCGAATCCCGAACGGAAGCCTAAGATCCATGCAGAACGTGGCGAATGCTGTGCGACTGGCGTCTGACCTTCAGACACCGAGCCACCTCTCAATACGGTTTATCCACAGGAGTTCTCCCATGTCCCGTCTTCGCCTGTTCAGCGCTGCCGCCCTGCTGGCCGTCGCTGCCAACGCCAGCGCCACCAGCTTCATCGTGACCACCGACGCCGTGGTTGGCGCACTGAAGTCTTCTTCCGATGCCACCTCCGACGTCACCTCTTCCTTCCGTGATGACAAGATCGTGCTCGCTGCTCGTGACGACGCTGCCAGCTTCGTGGCCAGCGAAGGCGAGATCCGTGGCGTGAAACTGGAGAGCGCACTTGATCACATCCGTCATCAGGCTCCGCAACTGAACGCGACCGACGCACAGTTGGCCCAAGCCATCCTGACGATCTAAGCGACAGAAACATCGCGGGGCACGCCGGTCGTGTCCCGATGTTTCGGCGCTGGCTCTAGTCCGGGCATTGCGCTAGCCTTGGGACTCGCCAACAGTTGCCGAGTCCCATGCGTTTTCTTACAAATCTGCTTATCCCCTCTGTACTGATCACCGCCTGCTGGGCTCCTCTGGCAGACGCCTTCGACATGTCCACACAGAACACTGTGGTCAGCGTCTGGGCCACCGGCATGGTGTCTTCCGCGCCGTTCGACCGTAAACTGATCGTCGCCGCGCACGACGATGCCGCAGCGTTCGTTGCCAGTGACGGCCAGATGCGCGGCGCACAGCTCGAATCCGCCCTGCATTACCTGCGCAAGAGTCGGCCAAAACTTCATGTCAGCGACCTTGAACTGGCACAGGCAATTCTCGTCCAATAGTCATCCCTGTCCTTTCGGAGTCGTTCCATGCGTAGCCCGCTGATTGCTGCCGCCCTTGGCCTGCTGTTGTTGGCCGATATGGCCCAGGCACACACCCTGGTAGCCACCAGTAACATCATCGTCCGCGCCTCCCAGCGCACCATCGATTTCACCTCCGACACCACTACGTCGATTCGCGATTCGAAAATCATCCGCGAAGCCCACGACGACGCTGCCAGTTTCGTGGCCAGCGACGGTGATATCCGTGGTGCAAACCTGGAGGCGGCCTTCAATACCTTGCGCACCCGCGTGCCGGAAGCCCGCGACGCCAGTGATCAGGTACTCGCCGAAGCCATCCTCGCACTGTGAGGTCACTCGGCGCCTGGCTGCTGGCCGGGGCGTTGTTGCTGCTTGGCAACAGCGCCCACGCCGGCCTGCAATTGCGGCTCAAGACCGATGGCTTGAGCCCCGCCCAACAACAGGCCAGCCAGGCGTTGCTCGATGAAGCCATGCAGGTATTGCCGCCGAGCTTCATCGAACGCCTGGACCGGCGCATCGATGTCGGCTGGACCGACGACATGCCCGGCAATGCCTATGGTCAAGCGACGCTCGTCTCCGAGCTGGACCTGAACCGCAAACTGCTCGCCAGCCTCACCGATGGCAGCGCGGCCACTCAAAAAACCAATCGTCCCCACGGCACTGTACGCCGGGAACTGCTGGCCACGGTGCTGCACGAAATCACCCACATTTACGATCGCGCGCGCTTGTGGCCGGCGGCCGAACGCACGCTGATCCAGCGCTGTACCCGCCGCAACAACAGCGCCGGGCTGATCGGCATTCCCGATGAGTGCCGCGGCCAGAACGGTCGCCGCTTCACCCTCAGCGATGATCCACGCCTGCTCGATCTCGCCGGCTGGCAGCAATACGTTGGCCGTCGTGGCGAACGTGAACAGCACAACCGGCAGATCGCTCGCAGCCCCGACCTTTACGAAATCTCCAGCCCGAAGGAGTTTGTCGCGGTCAACATGGAGTATTTCCTCCTCGACCCGAGCTACGCCTGCCGCCGCCCGGCGCTGTATCGCTATTACCAGCAGCACTTCGGCTGGGCACCGCCGGCAAAGGATGAATGCGCCAAAACTTTCGCCTTCCTCAATGCCGGCAACGACTTTGCCAAACAGCCCCTGGGCCAGGTCGATCCGGAACGCGTGTACGCGGTGGATTATCTGTTGGCCGAAGCCAACCAGAACTGGGTCAGCCGTTGGGGCCACAGCATGCTGCGTCTGGTGATCTGCGCACCGGGGCGGCCACGCGGGCCGGACTGCCGACTGGATCTGGACCAGCATCTGGTGCTCTCATACCGCGCCTTCGTCGGCGACGTGCAGTTGTCGAGCTGGGACGGGCTGGTCGGCAAGTACCCGTCGCGTCTATTTGTGTTGCCGCTGGCGCAGGTGATCGACGAATACACCAAGACCGAACTGCGCAGCCTCGCTTCGGTCCCGCTGAATCTCTCGCGCAGCGAAATCGAGGGCGTGGTCGAACACGCCGCCGAAATGCACTGGAGCTACGACGGCAATTACTTCTTCCTCTCCAATAACTGTGCGGTCGAAGGCCTGAAACTGCTACGCAGCGGCAGCAACAACGCCCGGCTCACCGGCCTCGACAGCATCATGCCCAACGGTTTGCTGGAAGTGCTGAAGGGCCGAGGCCTGGCTGACACCAGCGTGCTCGATGATCCGAAAGAGGCGTTGCGCCTGGGTTATCGCTTCGACTCGTTCCGTGATCGATATCAGGCGATGTTCGATGTGTTGAAGAAGCAATTGCCGATCAAGCAGACAACCGTTGAAGAATGGCTTTCGCTGTCCGCTGAAGAGCGTCGCCCATGGTTCGAACGGGCTGACCTGCGCACCAGCGCCGCGCTGTTATTGCTGGAGCAGGCCAGTTTCCGCCGCCAACTGTTGCTGGCTCAGGATGAGGTGAAGCAACGCTACCTCGGCGCCCGGGAGCTGGAGAACGGTGGCATGGACAAGGCCAACGCGACCTTGCAGCAGATCCTCGCCAACAGCGGCTTCCTCAGCCGACCGGCAGAACTGCTCGACTCCCGAGGTTATGGCTTGCCGCAACCGAGCGAGTTCAGCAGGCTTGAAGCGGAAAGCAGCCAGCGCCAGAAACAATTGCTGGCACTGACCAGCGATCTCGATAAGGAAGTACGCGCATTGCTCGAGCCCAAACGAGCGGCCGAGATTGCGGCCAGCGAGGCCAACGTAAAGCAGATCGGCGAGCATCTGCGCAAATTGCACAAGGCCTCGGGCGGACTCGAGTTGCCCTGAAAAACAACGGCCCCGAAAACAAAAGACCGCAGCCTGTGAAGGCTGCGGTCTTTTTTATTGCCTGACGATCAGTACAGAACGCCATCCAGCACTTCGTAAACGATCCCGGTGCCCACCGCGATCAGCACGATGTCACCGCCGGCACGACGCCATTCATAACCCGGGTAATACGGCAGGCGACTCAACGCCCGGTTATCCAGCCGCTCGCCGTAATAGCCATGGGGCAGCGGTCGGCCACGTACCAGATGGATGCCTGGAGGGGGCGGCGCACCGCGAACGAAATAGCCATGATTGTCACGGATCACCTGACGCACCGGGCCGAAGTCCCGAGGCGGCGGGCCGCCGCGATGGTTGCTTTGCCAATCATGGTGATCGCCACCGCGATTGTCGTAGTGGCCCTGTTGCGGGCCGCCGTGGTCGTGATCGTCGCGCGGATCGGCGCTGGCCAGCAGCGGCGTCGCGCTGATCATCAGCACGCCCAGACTGGCAATCAGACGTTTCGGCATTTTCATCGGGTCTTTCCTCACTGCACTGACAGCAAAAAGGGGTTCAGAACGTGGCTCTGAACCCCTCGGTCTTGCTCAATTAGTCTGTGCCGCGAGGCCCTAATTCCTCTGTATCAGGAACTTTACCTTCAGCTGACGCGAGCCTTACGCACGCCTTCGGACAGCGCCGAACACAGGCTCAGCACGCCATCGATGGCCTGGTCCGGTGTGGTCGCGCTGGCGATGTGATCGATCAGTGCTGAACCCACCACCACACCATCGGCCAGACGCGCGATGGACGCGGCTTGCTCCGGCGTGCGGATACCAAAACCGATGCTGATCGGCAGGTCGGTATGACGACGCAGACGCACCACCGCTTCCTCGACGTGTTCCAGCGTCGCCGCACCGGCACCGGTCACACCGGCAACCGACACGTAGTAAACGAAGCCGGAGCTGCCGTTCAAGACTTTTGGCAAACGCGCATCATCGGTGGTCGGGGTGGTCAAACGGATGAAGTCGATGCCTGCCGCCTGGGCCGGGTCGCACAGCTCCGAGTTGTGCTCCGGAGGCATGTCGACCACGATCAGGCCGTCCACGCCCGCCTCTTTGGCTTCGGCGATGAAGCGCTCGACGCCGAACTTGTGGATCGGGTTGAAGTAACCCATCAGCACCAGCGGCGTGTCGCTGTTGTCCTGGCGGAACTCGCGAACCATTTGCAGGGTTTTCGTCAGGTTCTGCTTGGCGCCCAAGGCACGGATGTTCGCCAGCTGAATCGCCGGGCCATCGGCCATCGGGTCGGTGAACGGCATGCCCAGTTCGATCACGTCGGCACCGGCTTTCGGCAGGCCTTTGAGGATCGCCAGCGAAGTGTCGTAGTCCGGGTCGCCAGCCGTGACGAAGGTCACCAGGGCGGCGCGGTTCTGTTCCTTGAGTTCGGCAAAGCGGGTTTGCAGGCGGCTCATCAGTGTTTCTCCTGCTTGGATTGCTCTTGTTGAGAGTGTTCCATGTGGTGCATGACGGTCTGCATGTCTTTGTCGCCGCGGCCGGACAGGTTGACCACCATCAGGTGATCCTTCGGCAGCTTCGGTGCGCGTTTGAATACTTCGGCCAGGGCATGGGCGCTTTCCAGTGCCGGGATGATCCCTTCCAGACGGCAGCACTGGTGGAATGCGGCGAGTGCTTCGTCGTCGGTCACCGAGGTGTACTGGACGCGGCCGATGTCATGCAACCACGCGTGCTCAGGGCCGATGCCCGGATAGTCGAGACCGGCGGAAATCGAGTGGGCGTCGATGATCTGACCATCGTCGTCCTGCAGCAGGAAGGTGCGGTTGCCGTGCAGCACACCCGGTACACCGCCGTTGAGGCTGGCCGCGTGCTTGCCGGTCTCGATGCCGTAACCGGCGGCTTCGACACCGATGATTTCAACGCTCTTGTCGTCGAGGAACGGGTGGAACAGGCCCATGGCGTTGGAACCGCCGCCGATGCACGCCACCAGGCTGTCCGGCAGGCGGCCTTCCTGGGCTTGCAGTTGATCGCGGGTTTCCTTGCCGATCACCGCCTGGAAGTCGCGAACCATGGCCGGGTAAGGGTGCGGACCGGCCACGGTGCCGATCAGGTAGAAAGTGCTGTCGACGTTGGTCACCCAGTCACGCAGCGCTTCGTTCATTGCGTCTTTCAGGGTGCCGGTGCCGGCGACCACCGGGATCACCTCGGCGCCCAGCAGCTTCATGCGGAACACGTTGGCCTGTTGGCGTTCGATGTCAGTGGTGCCCATGTAGATCACGCAGTCCAGACCGAAACGCGCAGCCACGGTGGCGGTGGCCACGCCGTGCATGCCGGCGCCGGTCTCGGCGATGATGCGTTTTTTGCCCATGCGCCGCGCCAGCAGGATCTGGCCGATGCAGTTGTTGATCTTGTGCGCGCCGGTGTGGTTCAGCTCTTCGCGCTTGAGGTAGATCTTGGCGCCACCGCAGAACTCGGTCAGGCGCTCGGCGAAATACAGCGGGCTCGGACGTCCGACATAGTCACGCTGGAAGTAGGCCAATTCTTCTTTGAACGCCGGATCTTCCTTGGCTGCTTCGTATTCGCGGGCCAGGTCGAGGATCAACGGCATCAGGGTTTCGGCAACGTAACGGCCGCCGAACGAGCCAAACAGGCCGTTGGCGTCAGGGCCGTTACGCAGATCGGAGGTGTTCGAAGTCTGGGTCATGGTTCGCTCCAGCGGATTTCACGAGAAGACAATGGCGTCCACTCTACCCCTGACCTTCCAGGCTGAAAACCGATAAGATCGCCACAACCTGTCAGGAAAACTCACAGATATCATGAGCCATGACCTTCCCCCGCTGAACGCCCTGCGCGCCTTCGAAGCCACCGCCCGCCTGAACAGTGTCAGCCAGGCTGCGGAGCAACTGCACGTGACTCACGGTGCGGTCAGCCGCCAGCTCAAGGTGCTGGAAGAGCATCTCGGCGTCAGTCTTTTCGTCAAGGACGGTCGTGGCCTGAAACTCACAGATGCCGGCATTCGCCTGCGCGATGCCAGCGGCGAGGCTTTCGACCGTTTGCGCAGCGTTTGCGCCGACCTCACCCAAAGCACCGCGGACGCGCCGTTCGTGCTTGGTTGCTCCGGTAGCTTGCTGGCGCGCTGGTTCATTCCGCGACTGGGAAGGCTGAATGCCGATCTGCCGGATTTGCGTCTGCACCTGTCAGCCGGTGAAGGCGATCTCGACCCGCGTCGCCCGGGGCTGGATGCATTGCTGCTGTTCGCCGAGCCGCCATGGCCGGCAGACATGCAAGTCTATGAGCTGGCCAGCGAGCGCATCGGCCCGGTCATGAGCCCGCTGTTCAGCGGCTACCAGCGCCTGCAATCAGCACCGCCCATCGCCCTGCTCAACGAGCCCTTGCTGCACACGACTTCACGCCCGCAAGCCTGGCCGAGCTGGGCACAGCAAAGCGGCCTCGACGCCAAGGCGTTGAAACTGGGGCAAGGTTTCGAGCACTTGTATTACTTGCTGGAAGCGGCCGTCGCCGGCTTGGGCGTGGCAATCGCGCCAGAGCCGCTGGTGACCGAAGACTTGAAGGCCGGACGCTTGGTCGCGCCGTGGGATTTCAGTGAAACCCCGGCGCAACTGGCGTTGTGGCTACCCAAGCGCGCCGCAGACGGACGCGCCCGGCAACTGGCGCAGTGGCTCAGAAACGAGCTGCGCCAGGCGGATCACTCGCCGCGCTTGAACAGCAGATAAGCGGCCAGAAGACCCAGCGCACCAACCGCAACACCGGCAGTCGTCCACGGGTGTTCCTGTGCGTAATCGCGGGTGGCGATCCCGGTCTCGCGGGTTTTGACTTTGACTTCTTCGTAGGCATCGCTGAGCAGGCTGCGCGAATGTTTCAGCGCACTTTCGGCATTGCTTTTCAGCGCCTTGAGGGTCTTGCGCGACTCGTCAGAAGCGTCGTCCTTCAGGCTTTCCAACGATTTGAGCAGACTCTCGATCTCCGCTTCCATGCTTTGCAACGAGGCTTTGCGTAACGAGGTGTTGGCCATGGTGGCTCTCCTGCATTGGTGATGAGTGGCGTGTGTTGGTTGGGACTTCAGCGTTTCTGGAAAGTGCAGAAAATCTGAACTTCCTCTCGCCAGGATCGCCGAAATCAACACGGCAAATCGCTGCTAGGCTCAATTGCACACTTCAAGGAGAACACCATGAGTGACCATCACACCTACAAGAAAGTCGAGCTGGTCGGTTCGTCCACCACCAGCATCGAAGACGCGATCAACAATGCGTTGGCGGAGGCCAACAAGAGCATCAAGCATCTGGAATGGTTCGAAGTGACCGAAACCCGCGGCCACATCAAGGACGGCAAGGCGGCGCACTTTCAAGTGACCCTGAAAGTCGGGTTCCGGATTGCCAGCAGCTGAGTTTGGTCTACGCTTCTGAACTTGCGCGCTGGCCGAGTGCCATAGGAATGGCAATGCGCTACGAGGTGAGCGCATCGAGCGAATGGCTCGATGCCCGCCTTAATTAATCCGACCAGGGAGTGCGACCGATGAAGAAGTTGATATTGGCAGTAGGTTTGTTGAGCCTTGCGGGTGGTGCGTTTGCTGCCGGCAAGCCTTGTGAAGAACTGAAGGCAGAAATTGCGGCCAAACTCGATGCCAAGGGCGTTTCTAGGTATTCGCTGGAGATCGTCGATAAAGGTGCTGCAGCTGGCGGCAGGGTCGTCGGCAAGTGCGAGGGCGGCGCGAAGGAAATCGTCTACAAGCGCGACTGATCACGCCGGAAAAACAAAAGCCGACGCAATACGTCGGCTTTTTTTTGAACGGCAATCGGGCTCAGCCCTTCATCACCTGCGCCAGCAGCTCGTAGGAGTGCAGGCGGTCGGCGTGTTCGTACAGGTCGCTGGTGAAGATCAGCTCATCAGCCTGGGTCTGTTCGATCAGCACTTCGAGTTTCGCGCGGATTTTCTGCGGACTGCCGACCATCGCCAGACCGAGGAAATCCCCCACCGCCTCACGCTCGTGGGGCAACCACAGGCCGTCCATGGTTTTTACCGGCGGACGCTGCACCAGACTTTGCCCACGCATCAGCGCGAGGATTCGTTGGTACACCGAGGTCGCCAGGTAGTCGGCCTGTTCATCAGTGTCCGCGGCCACCAGCGGCACGCCGAGCATCACGTACGGCTTATCGAGTACCGCTGACGGCTTGAAGTGATTGCGGTAGACGCGAATCGCCTCGTGCATGAAGCGCGGAGCGAAATGCGAGGCGAAGGCGTAGGGCAAACCGCGCTCGCCGGCCAGTTGCGCACTGAACAGGCTGGAGCCGAGCAGCCAGATCGGTACATTGGTGCCGGTGCCCGGCATCGCGATCACGCGCTGATCAGGGGTGCGCGGCCCGAGAAAGCGCGCCAGTTCAGCCACGTCTTCAGGGAAGTCATCGGCGCTGCCGGAGCGCTCGCGGCGCAGGGCACGGGCAGTCATCTGATCGGAACCCGGTGCACGGCCCAGGCCGAGGTCGATCCGACCCGGATAGAGGCTTTCAAGGGTGCCAAACTGCTCGGCGATCACCAGCGGCGCATGGTTGGGCAGCATCACACCGCCAGAGCCGACCCGGATGGTCGACGTGCCGCCGGCCAGATAGCCCAGCAACACCGAGGTGGCGGAACTGGCGATGCCATCCATGTTGTGGTGCTCGGCGACCCAGAACCGGGTGTAGCCGAACTTTTCGACGTGCTGTGCCAGATCCAGCGAGTTGCGCAGCGACTGGGCCGGGCTGCCGTTCTCGCGCACCGGCACCAGGTCGAGGGTGGAAAACTTTACGTCGGACAGTTGCTTCATAAACCTGCATCTCCGATTGAGGGCGCAGGTGTGTTCTTGGCGAACGCAAACCTGCCCAATTCATAAGCGTGTTCTGTGCAATGAGGGCATATACCCGAGTTTCAATAGCCGATCCGAAATTTCCTACTAAAAAAGTCAACGATTTACTTGGGCTGAACTTTGTTCCGGCGTCTATCCTCAGAAGCCTTGCAGGCAAAAACCACGACGGCGCGGCGTTTCGCGCCCGATTTGAAGGAGGCACACATGGCTATCGTGAAGAAGGCATCCGCGCATTGGGAAGGTGAGCTGAAAACCGGCATCGGCTCGATTTCCACCGAAACCGGCGTCCTGCGTGAAGCGCCCTACGGCTTCAAGGCGCGCTTCGAAGGCGGCAAGGGTACCAATCCGGAAGAACTGATCGGCGCTGCCCATGCGGGCTGTTTCTCCATGGCGTTCTCGATGATTCTCGGTGACGCCGGGCTCAAGGCCGACAGCATCGACACCCAGGCCGAGGTCACGCTGGATCAGGTGGACGGCGGCTTTGCAATCACCGCGGTGAAATTGATCCTCAAGGCAAAAATTCCGGGAGCGACCCAGGCGCAGTTCGAGGAGCTGAGCAACAAGGCCAAGGAAGGTTGCCCGGTGTCCAAGGTGCTCAATGCGAAAATCAGCCTCGACGCCTCACTGGTCAGCTGACTGCTTGAGCCGGATCAGAACCCGCCAGGCAAAAATGTGGTCGAATAAGTGACAGCAGCTTTCGCGCATCTTCGTGCGCGCTGCTTCGATGGAGCTTCAACCATGAAACGTTTTGCCTTGGCGGTTATCTGTGGCGTGCTGGCAACGTCGGCCTTCGCAGCGCCCAAAGACTGCGAAGAACTCAAGCAAGAGATTGAAATCAAGATTCAGGCGAATGCCGTGCCCTCCTACACCCTGGAGATAGTCTCCAAAGAGGAGGCTGAGAAACACGACATCGCCATGATCGTCGGCACCTGCGACAACGGCACAAAAAAGGTCATCTATCAGAAGAACGACCGCTGATACGCTTCAGATGATGCAGTAGACTTCGCGATCCTCGGCGACGATTTCCCGCTTGTCGTTATACAGGCGGGCACTCGGGGTGAAGGCCAGAGAACGGCCTTCCAGCCTGTAGCGCTGCCCCGCTTCGAAATGATCGTAGCGGATGGTCAGATAACACAGGCGCTCCACCGGGCCGGTCATCAGGCTGCCACCTCCCCCGAACACTTCAAAATCGAAGCGCACCCGCAACTCGTGGCTGCCGGGCGTTACCTGGAAGAAACGCCCGTCAGTCAGCCGCTGGTTGTCGAGACGCTCGGCCATCAGCAGTTTCCCGCCCGGGGACGGCGTCGAGAACTCGACCCAGGCCATGTTCGAGTCAACGGGGGGCAACGGCGTCTGGCAACCAGCGAGCAGGCCGGCGGCGAGCAACAGCATCAACGTGCGCATGATGAATGTCCGTGAGTTCGGACATCCAGCATAACGCCGATCAGGTTCGCTGGCAGCCTGCCGGCGTGCCCTGGCCCACCACATTGCGTTGTTGATCATAGAGTTTGGCCCACGGGCGGAAACCGATGCTTCCCGCCTGCAACTGATAACGCTGGCCGGCGTTGAAATCCTTGAATTTCACGCTCAACTGACAATCACGCCATAGCGGCTCGGCATCCGGGCCGATGTTGGTCGCCTCGACCGGAAATTGATAACGCACCCTCAGCTCATGGCTGCCGGGCTGCACTTCGAAGTAACGATGATCGACGGAAGCCTTGTTGTCGACTTCCAGCGCCTGCAACGCCGTGTCCTGTTGCCGGGCATCCAGATCGATCCAGGCTTGCGAGGGGTCAGGGGTCGGCATTCCGAATCCGGCACAACCGGCCAGCGTCAGCACGCTTCCTGTCAGTATCAACATGCGCATAGCGGAGCTCCAATGGGCGGGATAGTCTTGGGCAGACTTTCCGGGGGGATTTCTTATTTTGATCAGGCCGCTTCCAAGCCATGGGTTACTTGATCGCGTTTTGCGGATTTTGTTTCCGGGTGTGATGATTTTTTTGCTCAACGGTTGCTCAAGCCTGAGCTATTACGGCCAGCTGGCCAGCGGTCAGCTGCAGCTTTTGCGGGCGCGGGAGCCGGTGGCCAAGGTGATCGCAGACCCGGCTCGCGACGCCAAGCTGCGCACTCACCTGGCCCAATCCCAGAAAGCCCGGGCCTTCGCCAGCGAACACCTGCACCTGCCGGACAACCAAAGCTATCGCCTTTACGCCGATATCGGCCGGCCGTTTGTCGTGTGGAATGTGTTCGCCACCCCGGAGTTTTCCCTGAGCCCGCAGAACCATTGCTTCCCGATTGCCGGTTGCGTGGCCTATCGCGGCTACTACAGCCAGAGCGCGGCGCGGGGCGAAGCTGCGATTCAGCGCCTGCAAGGCATGGACGTGTCGATCGGCGGCGTCGAGGCCTACTCGACCCTCGGCTGGTTCAACGACCCGATCCTCAATTCGATGATGGGCTGGGGCGACGAGCGTCTGGCGACGCTGATCTTCCATGAGCTGGCCCACCAGCGCTTCTATGTGAAAGACGACACCGAGTTCAACGAGTCCTTCGCGACCTTCGTCGAGCAGGAAGGTACGCGGCAGTGGCGAGCATTTCGGGGCTTGCCCCCGGAAAACGACTCGAAGCTCAAGCAGCGGGATCAATTCATTCAGCTGATCCTCGGCACCCGTTCACGCCTCGAAAAACTCTATTCACAACCATTGGCGACAGCGCAGATGCGCGAGCGCAAGGCGGCGGAGTTCGAACGGTTTCGACAGGATTACCGAGCGATGCGCGATGACCAGTGGGCCGGCGACAAACGCTATGACGCCTGGGTCAATGCGCCGTTGAACAATGCACGGTTGTTGCCGTTCGGGCTGTATGACCAGTGGGTGCCGGCGTTTGCGGCGTTGTTCAGGCAGGTCGAAGGGAATTGGGTCAGGTTTTACGCAGAGGTCGAGAAGTTGGGTGGCTTGCCAGTCGTTGAGCGTAAGTCGGCTTTGAAAGTGCTGGCAGGCTCATAAATCTACAGCGGCTTTTTTGGCCCCATCGCGAGCAAGCTCGCTTGTATGTTTAGACTTGAAGGGGTGGGCGGGACTAAAAGCTCGATTCCGACTCTAGCCAGTACGGACCGTGGGAGACTTCTCGTCCCGCCCTTTCT
>NZ_NEII01000023.1:0-27390 GCF_002112685.1 Pseudomonas sp. R15(2017) | reverse complement strand
CCACCAATTTCACCCCAGGACTCACCCGTTCCCCCTGCAAAAAGCTCCTCGGCGGTCCGTCGTTCAAACTCAAAATAGCCACCGCCCCACGACTCCCCGCCATCACCCCACTGACCTTGATCTCCACCGGCGCCGTTCGATTGGAAAACCACTGCAACGCCGGGTTATCGCTGCGCGCCGCAAGCAGTTGCGGGGTGGCCGCCGGGGTGTGGGATTCGGCGGTGGTCAGGAGCAGGGATGACCAGGTGGCGATGCCGACCAGGGCGGCCAGCAGTGCGGCGGCCTGGATGATTTGGGGGGGTGAAAAGCGTGCGGTGTATCTCATGGGCTGAATCTCCTTTTAGTCCCGGTGACCAGACTACGCGGCAATTCTCACGGTTTTATTTCACACGCCTTACATGTTGGCCGTGCAGGATGGTTTTTTGGGACGGGCTGAACGCAAAGGAGTGCGCATTCGATGAACCGGTGCAGGCAGCAGGGTTTTACGCTGATCGAGTTGATGGTGGTGCTGGTGATCATCGGGATCGCCAGTGCGGCGATCAGTCTGAGTATCAAGCCCGATCCGTTGCAGTTGCTGCGCAAGGACGCCGAGCGCGTGGCGCAGTTGCTGCAGATTGCCCAGGCCGAGGCCCGCGCCGATGGCCGGCCGATTACGTGGTTGAGCGATGGCAAGGGGTTTCGGTTCAGTCGGCGCAGTGACAGTGGCAAGGGCTTTGATCATTTCGATCGGGACCCGCAGTTGCGGCCGCGTCCCTGGCAGAGTCCGAAGCTGGAGGTGCGGGTGGAGCCGAAGCAGAAGGTGGTGCTGAACGCCGAGTGGATCAATCCGCCGCTGCAGTTGACGCTGTCTGACGGGCTCAATCGGTTGAGTGTGCTGCGCGATGCTTCGGGCCGGATTAGCGTGCAATGAACAGACAACAAGGTTTTACGCTGATCGAGGTGATGGTCGCGATTCTGTTGATGGCGGTGGTCAGTCTGATTGCCTGGAAGGGGCTGGACAGTGTCACCCGCGCCGACAGCCATTTGCAGGCCAGTGGTGAGCAGAGCGACAGCCTGTTGCGGGCGTTGAATCAGATGCAACGGGATGTGGAGATGCGCGCCGGGATCGAGCTGACGGAGCCGAAGAAGGTCGGCACTGAGGATGAACCGGCGACGGCGCCGCCTGCGCTGACGGTACGCAGCAGTGACAGCAAGGGGTTTCGGCTGGACATTATTCGGAGCGCGGCGGATCAATCGGGGGCTTTGCAGCGGGTGCGGTGGTGGCTCAAGGGGGACACGTTGTATCGCGCGGTGGCGCCGGCGCGCAGTCGCTATCCGTTGCCTGCTCCGACTGCGGGGGTTGCGGTGTTGGGTGAGGTGAGTGATTTGCAGGTGCGGGTTTGGGAGGTGGACAAGGGGTGGCGGCAGTTGAGCGGGAATCGGCGGGAGGATCCGTTGGGATTGGAGGTGAAGTTGACCCGGCAGACACCGCAAGGGCCGGAGAAGTACCGGCAAGTCATGGGACCGTTGCAGTAAGTCCTGCCTCCTCAAAACCCTGTGGGAGCTGGCCTGCCAGCGATGGGGCCTTCACATCCAACATATCATTGCCTGACATGCCGCTATCGCTGGCAAGCCAGCTCCCACAGGGTTTTAGGGTGTTTGTGGGTGTTGTGTAGTTAGCTGAGGACGACTACGCCGCCCGGTAGCTCGGTGCATTTGACGCCGTAGGCGTCACGGATCAGCGCGCCTACCCCGGCCAGTTGGTCGAGGGAGAAACGTGCCTGTACGCGGCGTTGGCCGAGTTCGCGGTTGAGCAGCAGCAACATGCCTGGGCGGTAGCGGTTGATCTCGTCGATCATCTGGCTCAGGGTCGCGCCGTTGAACACCAGCACCTGTTGGCGCCAGTTCATCACCGCCGCCGTATCGACGCTTTGCACGGTGCCGACCTGTTGCGCGTCATAGGTCAATTGCTGCCCCGGTTCCAGTCGCAGGCTGCGGCCTTCAACTTCCACGTCCACCGCGCCATCGAGGCACGTCACGCACACCTGCTGATCGAGGTTACGCAGGTTGAACCGCGCCCTGCTCGCCCGCAGCCAGCCGCCACCGGCCTGCATCGCCATCGGCAGCCGCGCGGTCTGCACTTCGACTTCGCCGCTGACCAGTTCAAAGCCCTGCACGCCCTCATCCACCGAACGCTGGTTGATGCGGGTCTGGGTGTTCAGTTCCAGGCTCAGGCCATCGGCCGGTTCGACCCGGCGTTGCTGGCCGACTTCGGTGATGTAATCCGCGCCAAGCCCGGAGAACCCGCCCGGAATCGTGCCGCGTACCAGCAGGAACGCGGCCGACGCGGCAATCGCTCCACCGAGAAAGGCCCGTCGTCCAAACCGTCGTGGCGCCTGCGTCGCTTCCGCCGCCGGTTGCAGCAGGTGCCACAACGCCTTGCAATCTTCGAAGGCGCGCGCGTGTTCGGGGCTTTGCGCGCACCACTGGCGCAGCGCTCGGGCGTCGGCGACCGTGGCGCGGCCGGAGGTCAGCAGGATCAGCCAGTCGCGGGCTTCGCTTTGCAGACGCTCGGCAGGCGTGGGCTCGGCAGGTGTCAGACGGAAGATGTTCAAACGCGCAGGTACTCGACGGGTTGATCGGGAGCTTCATTCACTAGACGGTTTTCCGGCCCCGCGACCGAACCGCTGAAACACTTTTCTTTCCAGTTTGGCCGCGCAGTGTCCGAGGGCAGCCTTGATTTCCTTCTCGACCATGCGCGTGGAGATGCCGAAACGCTGGGAGATTTCCAGGTGCGGCGCTTCTTCCAGGCGTGCGGCGATGAAGATCCGGCGGCGCCGGGCCGGCAGTTCGTAGAGGGCGCTGAGCAGGGACTGGATTTCCTTTTGGCCGCCGACCACGCGCATCGGGTCCAGCGCTTCGTCGCTGACTTGCAGCAGTTCTTCGACTTCGCTGCCGGTGAGCAGCCGCGCATCGGCCTGGCGGCGGTCGGCGGCGATGTTCAGGGCCATGCGATAGAGGTAGGCGTTGGGCCGCAGCAGGTTCGGCGGCGCTTCCATGCGGTCGACCCGCAGGTAGGTTTCGTGCAGCACGTCGTTGGCCAGGTCCTCCGAGCCGAGACGGCGTCGCAGGCGCACCCGAAAGTCCTCGTAGGACGTCAGGAACAGCTGGACCATCGAACTTTGTCCGGCGTCTTTCATCCCCCGGAAACTCCTTCCCATTGTGTGCATTCCATGCGCTTTCCTGACGATTCGGGTAACAACAGCAAGGTGACTGGCTGGCGCAATGCGCCAGGTGTCGGCCGGTCGATTTTGAGCGTGTGAAAACTGTCCACCAGCGCTGCATCGCGCCGAACATCGCCGGTCGAGGTGACCAACCGGTTGTGCTGCACCACGCCGTCGCGGCCGATCCACAACTGCAACACCGCGCGAAAACTGCCGGGCCGGGTCAGCGGCGAACGGCACAGGTTGCGTTCAATCGCGGCCTGCACCGCCGTGGCGTAACTGCGGTTGACCGCTGCGCTGGCGGGTGTCGGTTTCTCCGCCGGCATTGGCACGTCCTCGACTTGCGCCACTTGCAAGGTGAACGCGTCGTCGCGGCTGTACTTGGCCATCAAGCCACTGCCGCCGAGCATCCGACGCAACGCTTCGGCGGCGGTGAATTCACCGTCCACCGCCAATGAGCGTCGACCGCGACTCAACTGACTGTCGACCAGCACCGCCATGCCGGTGGCGCGGCTGAACTGTTCGAGGGCGTGGGCCAGTTCCTGGGCCGGGATGTGCAAGGTCATGCGCATCGTCGCCGGCATCGGGTCGGCGCTGGCGCGGCTCAGAAACAAGCCAAGCAGCAGCCCCAGACAGAGCTGGCGCATGAGCGCTGAGCGCACAACATCCTCCCTGGCACGGCCTCGCTGCACGGCTGATGTATCCCTGAAAACCGTCATCCTGAGGGCTGTTTATGAATCTGGTGTGACGGCCACTGCAAAAAAACCATCACGGGATCGGCGCCACCGTTGCACTAGACTCCTGAGCTAGAGCGGCCCCTTCGGGCCGGCCAGGAGGCAGGCATGAAATCAGTCTGGAAAGTTGCCCTCGGCGGGTTGCTGCTGACGGTGTTTAGCGCTGCACATGCGGAGCAGCCGCTGGGCTGTGTCGAGGTGACGGTGGGGGGCTACAAGGCGCCGAATTACGACTGCCTGAGCCAGCAGATGGGCAACAACCCCGACGGCGCGGCGGCTGCGCAGAAGAATCAGGAAGCGATGAATGTGCCGATCAACAAGCGTCCGCCGAATCAGGTGGGGTTGGCGACGCCGGCGGCCACCAGTACGCGGATGGGCAACACGTTTGGCACGTCGGTGAAACCGCAGCGGCCACCGAACTAGCTTTGATCGTTCCCACGCTCCTGCGTGGGAATGCAGCCCGTGACGCTCTGCGTCACTGGACGCGGAGCGTCCCCAGAGGCATTCCCACGCGGAGCGTGGGAACGATCAAAACCACAGCCACCGAACCACTTTTACCTGATCGTTCCCACGCTCCCGCGTGGGAATGCAGCCCGTGACGCTCTGCGTCACTGGACGCGGAGCGTCCCTAGAGGCATTCCCACGCGGAGCGTGGGAACGATCAAAACCACAGCCACCGAACCACTTTTACCTGATCGTTCCCACGCTACTGCGTGGGAATGCAGCCGTGACGCTCCGCGTCACTGGACGCGGAGCGTCCCCAGAGGCATTCCCACGCAGAGCGTGGGAATGCAGCCCGTGACGCTCCGCGTCACTGGACGCGGAGCGTCCCTAGAGGCATTCCCACGCGGAGCGTGGGAACGATCGACGCGCGGGCACGTGGGAGCGATCAACGGCTCGTGATCAATCGCTGGGAATCTGGCGGAAGCTCACCGCCAGGCGATTCCAGCTGTTGATGGTGCTGACGGCCATGGTCAGGTCCACCAGTTCCGTCTCGTTGAACTGTTCCCGCGCCTGCTGGTAAACATCGTCAGGCACCCGGCTGTCCGCCAGCAGCGTGACGGCTTCGGTCCAGGCCAGCGCCGCCCGTTCGCGCAGGTTGAAGAAGCCGCTGTCGCGCCAGACCGCGATGGCGTACAGCCGCCGATCCGTCTCCCCGGCCCGTCGCGCTTCCACCGAATGCATGTCGGTGCAGAATGCGCAGCCGTTGAGTTGCGAGGCGCGGATCTTGATCAGGTGCAACAGCGGCGGTTCGATGCTCAGGCTGCTGGTCAGCGCTTCCAGGGCAATCATCGCTTTCATGGCTTTGGGTGAAGCGCTGTAGTAATCCAGACGCGGGGACATGGGCGGGCCTCGGGCAGCAGAAGAGTGATTTCACGGTAGGCGCTGGTTGGGCAACGTTACAGCCCCAATTCCACGAAAAAACGGCAGACCACTGATTCAAGTAAAACAACATTTCTGTGGGAGCTGGCTTGCCAGCGATGGGGCAATCACATTCAACATAGATGTCAGCAGATACACCGCTATCGCTGGCAAGCCAGCTCCCACAGGGCCCTATGCCAATTTGCGGGATTTGCACTACGCAACTTCTGCCCCGCCCGCATTCGGGAGTAATCTGGCCGGCACACTCAATCGCCCGGAGCGCCCCGTCGGTATGGAACTGCATGTCGTAATCAATGGCCGCAAGGATCTGGCCGGTCAGTTGTACCAGCAACTGCGCGGCGCCATTGAATCCGGGCGTCTGGCCGCCGGCACGCAACTGCCGCCCAGCCGCTTGCTCGCCGAGCAACTGGGGATCTCGCGCAAGACCATTTCCGACACTTACGCGCAGCTCACCTACGAGAATTTCCTCACCGGCGTCATCGGCAAAGGCACTTACGTCAACGCCCGCTCGACGCCGGTGCAGCGCAAGCAAAGCCATTCCGAACTGGCCAGTTCCGAGGTGATCGAGAGCTGGCGCAATCTGCCGGTGTTCCTGCGCCATCCGACGCTTGAGGGCTCCCTGCGCTACGACTTCATCGGCGGCGCCACCAGCAAGGGGCAGTTTCCCCAGGATGACTGGCGCCGCTGTGTCTCTCACGCGCTACGGCAGATGGCCCATTCCAAAGGCTTCTACAGCGTGCCGGAAGGCCTGCCGGCGCTGCGCAATGCGATTGCCCGGCACATCGCGTTTTCCCGTGGCGTGAACTGTCAGGACGAGGACATCGTGGTGTGCAACGGCGCGCAACAGGCGCTGGACCTGATCACCCGAGTGCTGATCCGCCCCGGCAGTCTGGTGGCGATGGAAGATCCCGGTTACCCGCCGGCACGGCTGCTGTTCGGCACTCACGGGGCGACGGTGGTCGGCGTGCCGGTGGATGCCGAGGGCATTCAGGTCGAGCGGATTCCCGAAGGCACGCGGCTGATTTACGTGACGCCGTCGCACCAGTTTCCGCTGGGCATGCCAATGAGTCAGGCGCGGCGCGAGGCCCTGCTCGAACGGGCCCATGAGCTGGGCGCGATCATCATCGAGGACGACTATGACAGCGAGTTCCGCTACGAGGGCCGCCCGACCGATTCGCTGCACAAGCTCGATCAGCGCGGCATCGTCGCCTACGTCGGCACCTTCTCGAAAACCCTGCTGCCAGAGCTGCGGCTCGGCTATGCGATCCTGCCGCCGGCGATTCTCGAGGCGGTGATTCGCGCCAAGCAGCTCACCGACCTGCACGCCTCTACCCTGCCGCAATGGGCGCTGGCCAAGTTCATCGCCGAAGGCTGTCTGCTCAAGCACATCCGCCGCTGCCACACCATTTATGCCCAGCGCCGCGAGCGGATCCTGGCGCGCATGGCCACCGACCTGTCGCCGTGGCTGCAAGCCGTGCCGCCCAGCGCCGGTTTTCACATGGCGGTGTTCTGCAAGGTCCCCATCGATTTGCCGCTGGTGATCGAACTGGCGAAGAAGGTCGAAGTCGGGCTGTACGCCATCGATGGCTTCTATTACCAGCAGCCCCCAAGAAGCGGGATGTACTTTGGTTTCGGCGCCATCGAGACGCTGGACATCGACATCGCCCTCGACCGCCTGCGCGACATTCTGCAACAGGTCGCGGGTTAGATTGGACTAAACGATTAACCGCCGATTGGTTATTGGTGATCCGGGGGGGCAGGCCTATCCTGCACAAGCGTTATCCCTCAATGAGCAGGATTCGTCCGGCCTGATTCAGGAGTGTGAGCAATGTCCAACGAAGTGATCAACACCGTACAGGTGCAGGCTGCCGCCGGCCGATCGGAGGAGCTGGGCAAGCAGTTGCAGAAGATCGTCGAAACCCTGCGCGAAACGCCGGGCTGCGATTCCTACATGGTCGACCGCTGCCCCGAGGACAGCCACCGCTGGACGGTCAGCGCCCGCTGGCAGTCGGAAGCGGCGATGCAGGCGCATTTCAATCGCCCGGAAGCCCAGGGCTTCATCGACCTGATCGACAGTCGTCTGGCCAATAGCGTGGATTTCAACTCTTTTCCAATCGTTTGACTTACTGACGCCATCGCTGGCAAGCCAGCTCCCACAAGGTTTGTATCGTTCACAAATAATATGAACGACACAAAAACCTGTGGGAGCTGGCTTGCCAGCGATGGCGTATTTGAATGTGCTGACATCCCCCAGATTGGTCACCCGAACTTCCCGAACATTGGCCGTTTGAATACCCCGGCACGCGGACTACTGTGATGACCGACTCCCCCCACTTCATCAGGTGATCACCATGAAAGTCCTGCACTTGCTTGCCGCCCCGCTCGCCGCTCTGGCCCTTACCATCAGCGCTTCAGCACTGGCCCACGGCACCGATGCCCCGTCCGAGAAAATCTCGGTGCTGCAGGATCAGATGCTGAAAAACGTCCCCGGCAAAAAAGCCATGATGATCGAAGTCGATTACAAACCCGGCCAGTCCTCGATCGCCCACAAACACGACGGCACCGCCATGGCCTACGTGCTCGAAGGCGAGATCGTTTCCCAGGTCAAGGGTGAGCAACCGATCACCTATAAGAAGGGCCAATACTGGTACGAACCGGCCGGCTCCGAGCATTTGATCTCGAAAAACGCCAGCAACAACAAGCCGGCCAGGTTGCTGGTGTTCATGGTGCTGTCACCCGACGAGCAAGTATTGATCCCACTGAAAAACTGATGGTTGTTTAACCAACCATAAATGAAAGGCGCAAAATATTAGTTGGCGCCTTTTTTATTTCACGCGGCAATTAATCAAAAATGCTTACAACCAATAAAACTATGACATGACAGTCATTCAGCAAATTGTCAGGTTGTTTTCGTTTTGGCGGGAGTAGTCTGAGGCAACTGTCGCCGGTTCCATTTAATCAACCCCGACATGCCTGACTTTCCGACTGAAGTTGCTTCACGGGAGACTTACCATGAAACTTGCCTTTGCCAGTACCTTGGCGATATCAGTTTTAGCGTTGTCCGCCTGTTCTGTTCCTACCGCTCCGAAAGCGGTTTCCTCTCTCGACACTCTATTCACCCAACCGGTGGGACGCAGCAGCGCCACCCAGGTGAAAAGTGGTCCCGGTGTCTCGCTGGGTGTCATCTACAGCCCAAGCACTCAGGCCAACCGCGACTATTTGCGCAACTACCAGGCCAACGCCGGCACCGGTTTCGGCCAGAGCCTGCTGGTGCAGCCGATTCACGACGCCTACGTCGCCACTTCGCAACCGGACATGGCGGTTGATTGGGTGAAAGCTTCGCTGCAACGTCAGTTCGGCTCGGTGACGGTGTATCCGGACATGCAGAGCCTGCGTGCGGCCAATCCGGATGTGGTGGCGGTTGTCGACACGCACAGCCAGTTGATTACCTCGCGCAGTTCTGACATCAAGGCGGATGTGAGTGCGGATTTTTATGATGGGAAGTTCAACTATATCGGTACGGCCAAGGGGTCTGAGGCAAAAGAATTGACGCCGGTCTGGGCGGACTTCAAGCGTTCAGAGGAGATTGTTGCGGATATTAATCAGCAACAGGAAGTTCAGGTTCGGGCGTTGCAGAAGTTTGACCAGTCGCTCAGTAATTTGCTGACCAGGCCGGCAGGTAATGTGTCGATGCTTGATACTAAACAAACACATAACTTGCAGTGACAAATAGGACCTCATCGCTGGCAAGTCGAATCGTCGCAACGCAGCTCCCACAGGTATCGGGAACACTGGAATATTTGTGGGAGCTGGCTTGCCAGCGATAGGGCCAGATCAAACAACACAAATCCATGCGGCCAAAAAAAGCCCCCGCATCTCACAATGCAGGGGCTTTTTCATTCAACGGCTACTCAAGCAGGCTCAAGCTCCGCAGTCGCCGCAGCAGGCACGACCGCCTGGCCGCTCAGCGCCACGTCGTTCAGCTCACGGTTGGCCACCGCGTACATGGCGTAGTCGGTGCCGCTGGCGGCACGGATTTCCACCAGCATGGCGCGCCAGCGCTGGATCATCGCGTCGTGTTGCGCCATCCACAGCGCCAGACGCTCCTCTACGTCCCGGTTGCCGCCACCCGCTTGCAGTACGGCGATGGTGATCGCGCGTTGCTGCCAGTCGACGTCGTCGCGGAACGCTTCGCGGGCCAGGGCCTGCCAGTTGTTTTCAACCGGCAAGGCGCTGATCTGCGAAATGTACCAGGTGATGTCCAGCGCGCTGCCCACGGCGAAGTACGCCTTGGCCACTTCGGCTGGATCCTGACCGGTCACGTCGGCCGCTTCGATGATCGGCAGCAGCGTGTAGAGGTGGGTAGTCCCCGCCACCATACGCGCCAGCAGTTCCGGAACACCGGCGGCGACGTACGCCTGATAGCGCGCCTGCCAGTTTTCGCGGATTTCGCCGCTCAGCAGCTCGTCCAGCTTCAGGCCCAGCTCTTTCAGGTGCGGACCGAAATGCGCGACGTCACGGGCAGCGTTCTGCTCGTTGCGGCGGGCACGCAGGAACCAGCGCGTAGCGCGACGGCCCAGACGCATCAGCTCGTCCATCAGCTCCAGCTGCACGTCAGCGGAAACCTGGTAGTCCAACGCTTCGATCTGACGGAACCAGTGTGGGAGATGGAAGATGTCACGCACGATCACGTAGGCGCCAGCCACGTTCGCCGGGGTCATGCCGGTGGACTCTTTGAGCCTTTGAACGAAGGTGATGCCCATGTGGTTGACCAGATCGTTGGCGATCTGGGTGCTGACGATCTCGCGCTTCAGACGGTGACGACGCATGGCTTCGGAGAACTTGCTGACCAGGGTCGGCGGGAACGCCGTTTCCATGTCGCGGGTCAGGTAGTCGTCGTCCGGCACCAGGGAGCCCAGCAGCTGCTCCTTGAGGTCGATCTTGCTGTACGAGATCAGCACCGACAGCTCTGGACGGGTCAGGCCATGGCCTTCGGCAACGCGTTCGGCCAGTTGCTCTTCGGTCGGCAGGAACTCGATGGCGCGATCCAGCTTGCCACGGCCTTCCAGGTCGCTCATCAGACGCTTGTACTCAGCGATCCGCGCATAAGCACGGCGGGCCGCCAGGGACAGGGCCTGAGTCTGCTTGTAGTTGTTGCCCAGCACCAGACCACCGACTTCGTCGGTCATGCTCGCCAGCAACTGGTTGCGTTGCTTGTCGGTCATGTCGCCGGCCTGAACCACTTCGTTCAGCAGGATCTTGATGTTCACTTCGTGGTCGGAGCAGTCCACGCCACCGGCGTTGTCGATGAAGTCGGTGTTGGAACCGCCGCCATTGAGACCGAACTCCACACGACCCAGTTGGGTCATGCCGAGGTTACCGCCCTCGCCCACTACTTTGCAGCGCAGTTCGTTGCCGTTCACGCGCAACGCATCGTTGGCCTTGTCGCCGACATCGGCGTGGCTTTCGGTGCTGGCTTTCACGTAAGTACCGATACCGCCGTTCCACAGCAGATCCACCGGCGCCTTGAGCAAGGCGTTCAGCAGTTCGGTCGGGGTCAGCTTGTCGGCCTGGATGTCGAAGCGCTCTTTCATCTGTGGCGAGATGGCGATGCTCTTCGCGCTACGCGAGAAGATGCCGCCGCCTTCGGACATGATGCTGGTGTCGTAGTCGGACCAGGCCGAACGCGGCAGGTCGAACATGCGCTGACGCTCGGCGAAGCTGGTGGCCGGATCCGGATTCGGATCGATGAAGATGTGCATGTGGTTGAACGCGGCAACCAGTTGCAGCTTGTCGGACATCAACAGGCCGTTACCGAACACGTCACCGGCCATGTCACCCACGCCGACCACCGTGATGCTGTCTTCCTGGACATTGATGCCGCGCTCGCGGAAGTGGCGCTGTACGCCGACCCACGCGCCCTTGGCGGTGATGCCCATTTTCTTGTGGTCGTAACCGGCCGAACCACCGGACGCGAACGCGTCACCCAGCCAGAAGCCGTAGTCGATGGCGATGCCGTTGGCGATGTCGGAGAAGGTTGCAGTGCCCTTGTCCGCCGCGACCACCAGGTACGGGTCATCGTCGTCATGCCGCACGACGTTGGCCGGCGGTACCAGTTTGCCGTCCTTCAGGTTGTCGGTGATGTCCAGCAGGCCCGAGATGAAGATGCGGTAGCAGGCGATGCCCTCGGCCGCGATCTCGTCACGGCTGCCGCCCAGTGGCAGGCGACGCGGCAGGAAGCCGCCCTTCGCACCTACTGGCACGATGACCGAGTTCTTCACTTGCTGGGCTTTTACCAGGCCGAGGACTTCGGTACGGAAGTCTTCTTCACGGTCGGACCAGCGCAGACCACCACGAGCGACGTTGCCGAAGCGCAGGTGCACGCCTTCGACGCGTGGCGAGTAAACGAAGATTTCGAACTTCGGCACCGGTTTCGGCAGCTCAGGGATCAAGTGCGGGTTGAACTTGAAGCTGAAGTACGACTTGTTCTGGCCGTTGGCGTCGGTCTGGTAGAAGTTGGTGCGCAGGGTCGCTTTGATCAGGTCCAGGTAACGACGCAGGATGCGGTCTTCGTTGAGGACTTGAACGTCGTCCAGCGCAGTCAGGATGGCCTGTTCCAGACGTTGTTGCTTGTCGTCCAGATCCTCGCTGCCCAGCTTGCGGGCCAGGTAGAAACGGGTCTTGAACAACCGGGTCAGTTCACGAGCGATGTCGGTGTGGTTGTTCAGGGTGCTGGCGATGTAACCGAGGTCGAAGCCCAGGCGGATCTGCTTCAGGTAGCGGGCGTAGGCACGCAGCAGCGCCACGTCGCGCCATGGCAGGCCGGCGGTCAGCACCAGACGGTTGAACGCATCGTTCTCGGCATCGCCACGGACGATGTGGACGAACGCGTCCTGCAGGGTGTCGTTAAGCTGCTGGATGTCCAGGTCCAGGCCTTCGGCGGCGGTGAAGGCGAAGTCGTGGATCCAGAACTCGCGGCCGTTGGTGTGACGCAGGCGGTACGGGAACTCACCCAGCACGCGCAGGCCGAGGTTTTCCAGGATCGGCAGCACGTCGGACAGGGCCAGCGGGGTATCGGCGTGATACAGCTTGCAGTGCAGCTCGCGTGGGCCAGAGGCCAGCGGCTGGTAGAAGCTCATGGCCAGCGGCTTCTTCTCGCTCAGGTTGAGCAAGTGCTGCATGTCGACCACGGCCGAATGCGCGGCGAAACGCTCGCGGTAGCCGGCCGGGAAGCCTTTCGGGAAGTCGGCCAGCACGTTGGTGCCGTTGGCTTCGCCGAAGGTTTCAACGGTCAGGGCGGCGTAGTCGTCCTGCCAGCTGCGGCAGGCCTGGATCACTTCGTTTTCCAATTGCAGCGGGTCGATGTCGATGCGGTTTTTCGGGTCGACGCGCAGGATCAGTTGCACGCGGGCCAGCACGGACTCGGAGAAGAACGTCCAGAATTCGCAGTCGGAGGCCTTCAGGCGCTCCATCAATACTTGCTGGATCTTCTGGCGAACTTCGGTGGAGTAGATGTCGCGAGGCACGTAGGCCAGGCAGTAGCAGAAACGACCGTACGGGTCTTTGCGCAGGAACACACGGATCTTGTTGCGTTCCTGGATCTGCACGATCGACATCACGGTGCTGAACAGTTCGTCGACCGGAGTCTGGAACAGGTCGTCACGCGGCAGCACTTCCAGAACCTGAGCCAGTTCCTTGCCCAAGTGAGCCTTGGCCTGGAAGCCGGAGCGACGCTCGATTTCCTCGACCTTGCGGCGGATGAACGGGATGACACGCACGCTTTCGCCGTACACCGACGAGGTGTACAGGCCCATGAAGCGGTGTTCCTTGATCACTTTGCCGTCGGCATCGATTTCGCGGATCGACACGTAGTCCGGGTAGGCCGGACGGTGCACGCGGCTCGGATGCGCAGCCTTGGCGAACGACAGCAGGGTCGGTTCGCGCAGGTAGTTCACGGCATAGTCTTCGATGTGGCGGTCTTCGTTGGTCAGACCGGTGCGCAGCATCTTGGTCAGGCCGAGGAAGGAGTTCTGGTCGTATTCGATATGGCCGCCATCGGCCTGATCGACAACAGTGAACTCTTCGTAACCCAGGAAGGTGAAGTGGTTACCCACCAGCCATTCCAGGAAGCTCTTGATTTCGTTCTTTTCGTCGGCATCGACGGCGAATGCGCTGTTATCGAGCTTGGTGAGGATTTCCTGCACCTTGGCCTTCATCGGCTCGAAATCGGAGACCGCGACGCGGACTTCACCCAGGACCTGCTCCAGTTCCTTGGACAGCACATTCAGTTCGGCCGCATTGGCGCAGCGGTCGATTTCCAGGTACATCAGCGACTCGTGCAGAACGCCTTCGCCGGTGGTGCCTTTTGGCAGGATTTCCAGCAATTCGCCCTTGCTGCCACGACGCACGCTCAGCACGGTGGTCTGCAGGGTGTGGATGCTGTAGCCGCGACGGTTCAGCTCGGTACGCACCGAGTCCACCAGGAACGGCAAGTCATGGTGCAGCACTTCGACCGCGGTGTGGGTCGACTGCCAGCCGTGACGTTCGTAATCGGGGTTGTAGACGCGCACTTGCGGTTGCGCGTGATCGAAGCGCTCAAGCAGGCGCCACGCAGAGAGAGTACAGCCAGCGAGGTCGGAGAGGCGACGTTGGGTCAGCTCGTCCAGGGAAATGATGCCGAAGAATTGTTCAGCGAACAGCGCCACTTGTGGCAGTGCCTGTTCACTGATGTGCTGCGCCAGTGCCGCTTGCAGTTGGTGCTGGAAGTCGGCTTTGCTGGCTGCGGTGAAGAACGCCATCTGTGGTACTCCGCTTGGGCTTGTTATTGATGGAAAGCGTCGCGTGCAAAACCCCTTTCGGGGCGTTCCGTCGCCCTGTTCCTGAATCTCGGGCAGAGGAAACAGGGTGACAGGTGGGTGAAGCTGGACGAGACACTCAGGTCACATTCACCTTCCATGAATGGGCATCTGCAAAAACGACTGCCCGGCGCCGCTCGCGGGGCCATGGCAATGCCTTTACGGGTGCTCATCCGTTGCGCAGCTTAATGGGTGCGACAATGTGTCTGCTTGCGGTGCTGCGACATATTCGGTCATTGGCACGTAAACGAAGGCTGGGGCATGGCACAACACTAGCAGTGGATGGACGAGCTGGCCGGATTAAAACCCTATTTCCCACACATTCGTCTCGAAAATGACTGCCTGAGCAGCGAACGTTCCCGCGCGTTCCGCTCTGCGCTTCCCCCTGCTTTCAGCCGCCCCCCAAAATGGCAACGACTTAGAGTAAAAACAAGTACTTACAAGGCTCTTCTACCTTCTTACAAACAGCAAAGAAAAAGCCCACAAAAACTTCAGAACATATTCTTACAACCTGAATTGTTTGAGTTTCAAGGCAATGCTATCAATGTAAAAACATTCTCCGCCCGAAGGATCGGGCTTTAAATGCACAAGGAACTTGCATATGTCACAACTGGAACTTCCCGGAATAATCATCTATGCCGATGGCTCGTGGGAAATAATCAATTTAAACCCAAACACGATAAGAGGTGTGACATCCGCAGAAACTATCCCTTGGGAAATCCGATGCATGGGTTCACCCTCGCACTTCAAAATGACTACAACACACGCAAGCAAAATCTTGAAGCCAACCTCCAATCCGAACTAAACATCAAAGAAAGCAGTTATCCACCTCTGACAGCCATTACGCCGGACGCATGGTTATCCCGGGCAACAAACATCGTCAACGAACTGTTATTTCAGAAAAACGCCGAACTCCAACAACAATTGAAAACCGCAAAGACCGCAAAACTTTATGCAAAGCTGGAAGCAACTTACAACGCCATGATCCTCACCGATCAGATTGCAAGCCTGCAATCCCGGCAAACACAGTTATACGCCGAAACAAACCGCCGACAAGCCGAGGCTCTGGCCTTGCAACAGGCTGCCGAAGCGGCGCGCCGGGCAGAAGAAGCACGCAGGCAAGCGCAGGAGCAAGCGCGCCTCGCTGCCCTTGCCGAAGCCCAACGAATCGCCGAGGAAAACGCAAGGCTCGCGGCAGCAGAGGAAGCCAGGCAGATCGACGAGCACAAGCGCGCCGTGGCGTTCGTTGCCGACGCCAATAAATACATCCTGGAGAAATACGGCGCGAACCTGCATCAGGTTGTGATGGATCTTCAAAAGGACATTTCAGGCAAGAAGATCCGAAGCTACACCGAAGCCATGCAGACCTTCGAGCAAGTGAGGACCAACCCGAACGCAAGGCTCAGCCCGCAGGATACCCGTGCGCTGGTGGACGCGCTGAATGCACTCGATAAAGCGACCTACATGGAGAACGTCAACCGACTGGCCAAGGGGTTTGGCGTGACCGGCAAAGTCGTACAGGCGCACTCGGTGATCGAGAAGATGGTCATTGGGTTCCGGGACGGCGACTGGAAGCCTTTGATGCTGGAGTTGGAGAGTATTGCTGCCGGGGCAGGAGCAGGTGCGCTGCTGGCCCTTGCTTTACCACCACTACTTTCCCTGATTTGGGTTCCTCCCGCAGCGGTGGTAGTCGTTACCGGAATCGCAATCGCTGCCGCAGCGATTTTTCTGGACGCCAAAGCCGTGGAAACAATAAACCGCTCCGTGCTTAACGCAATTACGAAAAACGATACCTGACTACTAACCAAATGCAATCCGGCTCAACAGCCATTGAGCCGGTTATCAAGCTCACAACGGACACAACAATGCAAAAAAAAGAAAAGTCTGAATTATCCAACGCCTTCGTTTTAGCGGTCGCCTCCCCAATCCTACTCATCAACTTGATAGTCCCGATTATGGGTGATCAACAACACGCCATCCTCGAAACTTTACTGAACGGCTACCTAATCGAAAACATCGGCTTCTGGTCTTCGAGATTCCCGCTAAGCTCAAAAATAACCACAAACTATATTGCTATATTCGGACCAATATTTGGAGCTGTACTTTTCCTGAAGAGTTACAAAAACGCTTTCCAATCAATCGACAGATTTAACCAAACACCGCTATACAAGTATCTTTTCATGACATTGACAACGATATTGATCTGCTCCCTTTTCGTATACGAAGCCTATTTCAATTCTACAGACCTAATAACTCAGGGCCCCAAACTCAGAATCATGGGGCTCAACTTTCTTTTTTATTCAATGTTCTCCTTTACAGTTATTTTTTTCATATTGCTTCTACCTGCACTCGTGATTCACCTCCTGATTTATACCCCTTATCGACTGATCAAGCTTTTAAAGCCTAAACAGCACCCATAACAACGTTGACCTCCAGTACGCGAACATCAGAGCAGCGGAAATGGTCACGAACTGGCAAAATCACCTTTTTGCGTGGCACCCGTCGCGCCCGCCAAGTCAGGAATTCCCCATGCAAATGACCACCGCCCTTTTGATCGTCAACCCGTGCGACGACGAAGAAGACAACATGGCCATGCTCTGCTGCCACAGCGACAAGGGCGACATGTTCCTGATGAGCCGCTATCCGGACGAGGATGAGCTGGAGATCACCCTGGATGGCGAGCCGTCGTCCCTTGATGGCGTGAAGGTCACCCTGACCAAGACTCTGTTGAAGATCGAAATCGCCGCGGCAGATGCCGATGCGTTGAACGGGGATGATGTGCTGGAAATCACCTTCAATCCGGACATGGTGGATCTGGCTGAAGTCGAGGAAACCCTGAAGAACATTCTTGATGGTACTGGCACCTATATCAGCCAGATTTGATGGTGTTTGAACTGGCCTCATCGCTGGCAAGCCAGCTCCCACAGGGGTACGCGTACTACAGACAGAACGCGGTCACTGTGGGAGCTGGCTTGCCAGCGATAGGGCCCAAAAGAACACCGCACCTCCCCCGCCCCACAAAATTCCAACAATTGCCCCGGTCATTTCCCGCACTTTGCGCAAAATGCCGTTAGTCGCCACCCCCTGCGATGGATTAAAGTAACGCCCCCAGCCCCGGCGTTATCCGAACGCCTGTGGCCTCCCTTTCCAGGAACAGTCATCGATGGAACATCGTGAAGCGCTGCTGGCGCTGCGAACCTTTCTTTCAACGCAGATTCTCGGCCAGGAAAAACTCATCGAGCGCTTGCTCATCGCCCTGCTCGCCGACGGCCACATGCTGGTCGAAGGTGCTCCGGGGCTGGCCAAGACCAAAGCGATCAAAGAGCTCGCCGAGGGCATCGAAGCCCAGTTCCATCGCATTCAGTTCACCCCGGACCTGCTGCCGGCCGACATCACCGGCACCGAGATATATCGTCCGGAAACCGGCAGCTTCGTGTTCCAGCAAGGCCCGATCTTCCACAACCTGGTGCTGGCGGACGAAATCAACCGTGCCCCGGCCAAGGTGCAATCAGCCTTGCTCGAAGCCATGGCCGAACGTCAGGTCAGTGTCGGGCGCAGCACTTACGAGCTGTCGCCGCTGTTTCTGGTGATGGCCACGCAGAACCCGATCGAGCAGGAAGGTACCTATCCGCTGCCCGAAGCCCAGCTCGACCGTTTCCTGATGCACGTGAAAATGGGTTTCCCGGACGCGGCCGTCGAACGCCGGATCCTGCAACAGGCTCGGGGCGAAGCCCTGAACGGCGAAACCAAGCCCGAACGCCGGGTCAGCCAGCAGGCGATCTTCGCCGCGCGCAAGGAAATCCTCGGCCTGTACATGGCGGACGCCGTGGAGGAATACCTGGTGCAACTGGTCATGGCCACGCGCAACCCGGCCAAGTTCGACCCGGAAATGGCCGAGTGGATCGCCTACGGCGCCAGCCCGCGTGGCTCGATCGCCCTCGACCGCTGCGCCCGCGCTCACGCCTGGCTGGCCGGTCGCGACTTCGTCAGCCCGGAAGACATTCAGGCTGTGCTGTTCGACGTGCTGCGTCACCGCATCATTCTGTCGTTCGAAGCCGAAGCCGCTGGCATCGACCAGGATCGGGTGGTGCAACGGATTCTCGACGTCGTAGCCGTCGCTTGACCTCGATGAACGCCTCCCTGCCGTCCGAACCGGGCATCCGCATCAGCCTCGCCGAGCTGATCGAGATGCGTCACCGCGTGCGCGAAGTGCAGCTGTTTTCGACGCCGAGCCAGCGCAGCCCGCTGATCGGCCTGCATCACTCGAAATTCCGTGGTCGCGGCGTCGACTTCGATCAGGTGCGGGTCTATCAGGCCGGCGACGACGTGCGCACCATCGACTGGCGCGTGACCGCACGGACTCAGGAACCGCACACCAAACTGTTTCATGAGGAACGCGAACGGCCGATTTTCATCATGGTCGAGCAGAGCACGCGGCTGTTTTTCGGCTCCGGGCTGATGTTCAAGTCGGTGCTCGCGGCGCAGGCTGCGGCGCTGATCGGCTGGGCGGCACTGGGCCACAACGACCGGGTCGGCGGGCTGGTGTTCGGCGACAACGAGCACTACGAAATCAAACCGCGCCGCAGCAAGCAAAGCCTGCTGCAACTGCTCAACCGCCTGGTGAAGGTCAACCAGTCGCTGCACAGCGAGCGGGAGCCGGATCGCGATGCGTTCGGCGTAGCGCTGCGCCGGGCCCGCGAAGTGCTGCGACCGGGCAGTCTGGTGATCGTGATCTGCGATGAGCGCGCACTGTCCGACAGCGCCGAACAGCAATTGAGCCTGTTGTCGCGCCATTGCGATCTGCTGATGCTGCCGCTGTCCGATCCACTGGACCACGCCCTGCCCGCCGCCGGCCTGCTGAGATTCGCCGAACGCGGCGCGCAGCTGGAACTCGACACCCTCAATTTCGATTTGCGCCAGACCTACCGCGCCCAGGCCGAAGCGCGGATCGCCCGCTGGGAATTGCTCGCGCAGAAGCTGCGCGTGCTGCTGATGCCGCTGAGCACTCAGAGCGAAATGGTCGAGCAGATGCGCGAATTCCTTAACCCGCAACGTCCGGGGAAAGGTCGATGAACGGCCTCGAACAACTGCAACCGCTGATCTCCCCGCCACCGATTGCCTTCTGGCCGCCGGCACCGGGCTGGTGGCTGCTGCTTTTGCTGTTGCCGGTGATTGGTTTTGCAGTCTGGCGGCTGCGGCGTTTCATTCCGATCAAGAAAAAACCGGTCGTGCGCGCCGAACTGCCGCTCGATCCGGTGCGCATCGCTGCACTCGCCGAACTGGCGCAGATGCCCAAACCCTACGACGGCGCCCCGGCCGGGGCCTGGCTGCAGCAGCTCAACGGCTTGCTCAAGCGCCTGTGCCGCAACCATTACCCCTACAGCCAGAGCCACACCCTCAACGGCCGCAAATGGCTGGCGTTTCTCGACAACCGTTGCCCTGCCGCCGGTCTGACCCGGTGGATGGTGCTCGTCGAAGGCGCCTACAAACCCGAGTGCAAACTCGACGACAAAGCCATCGCCGGCCTGACCCAGGCAGTCGACACCTGGATCCGCAAACATGTTTGAGTTCGCGTGGCCGTGGATTTTCCTGCTGTTGCCGCTGCCGTGGCTGATGCGCCTCGTGCTGCCGGTGGCCGACAGCGGCGAGCCGGCGCTGAAAGTGAGTTTCCTGGGTGACCTGGAAGGCCTCGCTCGCCGTCGCGCCCGGGCCAATCTGCCGGCGTGGCGCCAGCAGGCACCGTTCATGCTGCTGTGGTTGTTTCTGCTGATCGCCGCCGCTCGCCCGCAATGGCTCGGCGAACCGCTGCCGATTGCCGCCAGTGGACGTGATCTGTTGGTGGCGGTGGACGTGTCCGGCTCGATGGATTTCCCGGACATGCAATGGAACGACGAGGACGTCAGTCGCCTGTCGCTGGTCCAGCATTTGCTCGGTGACTTCCTGGAAAGCCGCGACGGCGACCGGGTCGGTTTGATCCTGTTCGGCAGCCAGGCTTATCTGCAAGCGCCGCTGACGTTTGACCGGCGCACCGTTCGGGTCTGGCTCGATGAAGCGCGGATCGGCATCGCCGGCAAGAACACCGCGATTGGCGACGCCATCGGTCTGGCCCTGAAGCGCCTGCGCATGCGTCCGGCCCAGAGCCGAGTGCTGATTCTGGTCACCGACGGCGCGAACAATGGCGGCGAAATCGACCCGCTGACCGCCGCAAAACTGGCCGCCAGCGAAGGCGTGAAAATCTACCCGATCGGCATCGGCGCCGATCCCGAAGAAAGCGGCGCCACGGCGTTGCTTGGCGGCAACCCGACCCTCGATCTGGACGAACCGGCACTCAAGGCCATCGCCGAGGTCACTGGCGGGCGTTACTTCCGCGCCCGCGACGGTAAGCAGCTGCAAGCGATCAAGGACACCCTCGATCAGCTCGAACCGGTGACTCAGCAACCGACTCAGGCCCGGCCGGCGCAGGCGTTGTATCAGTGGCCACTGGCATTCGCCCTGCTGCTGAGCATGCTGCTGGTGGCCCGTGTGTTGTGGCCGGACAACCCGCTGCAACGGCTATTCACCAAGGAGCTGTATCTGCAAAGCCCCCTGCCCGACTGGCGCGAGCGCCTCAAGCGCCTGCGTCTGCGGAGGCGCCGATGATCGCCCTCTGGCCGCACTGGTTCCGTCCCTGGTGGCTGTTGCTGCTGCCGTTGCTCGGCTGGCTGATCTGGCAGCTCTGGCACCGGCAGAAACGCGCGGGTCGCTGGCAGATGATTCTGCCGCCGGCCTTTCACGCCACGCTGCTCAGTGGCGGCAGCGGTCGTGACAGCAAGTTGCCGTGGGTCGCCCTGAGCGTGGCTTGGCTGCTGACGATCCTGGCGCTGCTCGGGCCGAGCTGGGAACGGGTCGAACAGACCAGCCAGAAACCCGCCGACCCGTTGGTGGTGGTGCTGGAACTGACCCCGGAAATGCTCGCCACCGATTCGCCGCCAACGCGACTGGAGCAGGCCCGGCGCAAGCTGTTCGACCTGCTGAAAGTGCGCAGCGACGCGCAGACCGCCATCGTCGTTTACGCCGGCAGCGCCCATACGCTGGTGCCTTTGTCGGATGACCTGGCGACCAGCCGCAATCTGCTCGACGCGCTCAAGCCTTCGCTGATGCCGGAAAGCGGCCACCGCGCCGATCTGGCGGTGAGCAAGGCGTTGGCGTTGCTTAAGCAGGGTGCGTTGGGCCAGGGGCGGATTCTGCTGATTGGTTCTTCGCTGTCGGAAGAAGAACGCCAAGGTATTCGCAATGCACTCAGTGGCCAATCGGCGCAATTGTTGATGCTCGGTGTCGGCACTGCCGAGGGCGCGCCGATTGCTCAGGAAGACGGCAGTTTTCTCAAGGATGCCCAGGGCGCAATCCGGGTGCCGCAACTCGACAGCCCGGGCCTCGGTGCCTTCCTCAACGCGGTCGGCGGCGAGTACCGCAGCGCACGGCTGGATGAATCCGATCTGGGCGACCTCGGCCTGCTCGACGGCCCGCGCAGCCTGCGCAGCGATGGCCAGACCGTTCGACTCGACACCTGGGCCGATCAGGGTTACTGGCTGCTGTTGCCGCTGTTGTTGCTCGCCGCGTGCGCCGGGCGGCGTGGCTGGCTGTTCTGCCTGCCGTTGCTGCTGGCATTGCCGCAACCGAGCTACGCCTTCGACTTCGAAGACCTGTGGCTGCGTCCCGATCAGCAAGGCCTGCATCTGCTCAAACAGAAGTGCCCGGCCGAGGCAGCGAAGCATTTCGAAGATCCGCAATGGCAAGGGGTGGCGTTGTACGAGGCCGGCGACTACAGTGGCGCCGCTCAGCGTTTCGCCGAGGGCAATGACGCCCGCGCCCACTACAATCGTGGCAACGCCCTGGCCAGAAGCGGCGAGCTGGAAGCGGCGCTGGACGCCTACGAGCAGGCCCTGGAACGCCAACCGGATCTGCGCCCGGCGCTAACCAACAAGGCGCTGGTGGAAAACCTGCTGAAACAGAAAAACGCCCCGCCGCCGGCCGAACCGCAAGACAAACCGGCGCAGCAAAACCTACCGGGCGATGAACCACCGCCAGCGACCGCTCCGCCGCCAGCGGTCAAAAGCGAAACCCAGAGCGAGCCGCAAACCGGTGAGTCCGCCAGCGAACCGCCGCCGACCACCCCGCCGCTGCCGGGTGCCAACGAGCTGCCGGACAGCGAACCGGGCAAGGAACAGAACAACCCGCCGCTGCTGCGCCCCAATGAGGACAACCTCGAAGGCGAGCAACAGCAGGCGCTGGAACAATGGCTGGGCAAGATCCCGGATGACCCGGGCGAACTGCTGCGACGCAAATTCTGGTACGAACAGCAACAACATCAGGATCAGGAAAACATTCGATGACCCGTTTCACCGCTCTCTTGCTGCCCCTGCTGATCTGCACGGCCACCGCCCAGGCGGCCGAGCTGACCGCCAGTGTGGATCGCAGTCGCCTGAACTCCGGCGAGACGGTCGAACTCACCCTCGAATCCAACGATGTCACGCAGTTCGGCAAACCGGACCTGACCCCGCTTGAGCCGCTGTTCGAAGTGCGCGGCACGCGGCAGGTCAACCAGTTGAACACCCTCAACGAAGACAACCGCGCCACCACGCGCTGGATCATCACGTTGCTGCCCAAGCAGAACGGCAGCGTTGAAATCCCGCCGCTGAAACTGGGCGACGTCGAGAGCCAGCCGATCACCGTACAAGTGATCGAGAGCGACACCCGCGAAGAAAACAGTGCCCGCGAACCAGTGTTCATCGAAGCCAGCCTCGACCAAACCAGTGTGTATGTGCAGGCCCAGGCCATCCTGACGCTGCGCATCTACCATTCAGTGTCGCTGTACGACGACAGCAGCCTGACGCCATTGCAGATCGCCGACGCGCGCATCGAACAACTGGGCGACATGCGCACCTACGAAAAAGACATCAACGGTGTGCGCCATGGCGTGATCGAGATGCGCTATGCGATTTATCCGCAGCACAGCGGTTTGCTGAGCATCGCCCCGCAGACGTTCAGCGCCACACTGGTCGATACCCAGCCCTCGCAGGACGCCACGGCGCAGGGGCCGAAGCCGGGCAAGCTGATGCACGTCAGCTCCGCCGCAACTTCGCTCACGGTCAAACCCAAACCGATGACCTACCCCAGCGATGCGCCGTGGCTACCGGCCCACAGCCTGAGCCTGAGCGAAAGCTGGAACCCGGAGCCGGAACACACTCAGGTCGGCGACTCCCTGACCCGCAGCCTGACCCTCAAGGTCGAAGGCCTGGCCAGTTCGCAACTGCCGGCCCTGCCCGCCACCGAAGCCAACGGCCTGCGCCGCTACCCGGACCAACCGGTGCTGAACAACCAGAGCAGCGATCGCGGGCTGATCGGCAGTCGTGAAGAACGTGAAGCGCTGGTGCCGAGCCGCAGTGGCTCGATCGAGCTGCCAACGGTGGACGTGGTCTGGTGGAACACCTTCGAAGACCACCTGGAACACACCAGCCTGCCGGCGCGCACCCTGCAAGTGGCGAACAACCCGAGCCTGCAAGTCGACACCCCGGCGGGCAACGCACTGCCGCTCAGCGCGGCTGACAGCGAAGCCTTGTGGTGGTGGAAACTCAGCACCTTCGTTCTCGCCTGCACCACCCTGCTCGGCTTCGGCCTGTGGTGGCGTGCCCGCTGGCAACCGGCGATCCTGCGCGCCGCGCAAACCGGCCCGAGCCCGCGCACCCTGCTCGACGACATCAAACGCGCCAGCCAGGCCAACGACCCCCACGCCACCCGCCAGGCCCTCGACGCCTGGGCCCGTCAGCAGCCGGAGACACTGGCGGATATGGCAGCGCGGTTTGTGCCGTTGTCGGATGCGCTCGATGGTTTGAACGGCGCGCTGTACAGCGAGACGGGGCAGCATTGGCAGGGGGAGGATCTGTGGCGGGCGATCCGGACGATTCCGACGGCGGAGCGGGTTCAGGATCCGGTTGGGGATAGTGGGTTGCCGCCGCTTTATCCGAAGTAGGGTCGTCCCCGGCTTTGCTCAGTCGACACCGGTAAAGTCCACATATACAGCCTCGACGATGGCGTCCTCTTCACCGATATCAGGTGCGTAGAACCGCAGACCCAAACGATCCACATTGAAGCCTGAATTAGTGAAAACCAGAAACTCACCCTGCTCTGTCAGAAACTGCTGAACGACGAGTACCTCTTCGCCTGCCAACCGCTGACCGCACCAGGTAAATTGAGCCCATTTCAAAAACTCAACGCCGACGACCATCAACGCTTTATCGAAGTAGACGTGCAGTCCCAAATCATCATATGCGTCGGTCGGGACAGTGGAATCAGTACTTTTCAAAAACGCGTCAAAGGGGCTTTTGAGCGCCGACCTCGAATCGTCACGGGTGATACCTGCGCGGATGAGCCCAAGGTCTCCTGGGCCGAGCAAGTGAAAATCAATAGTCATTCATTAAAGCCTCTTGATCCGGGCAAGAAATCCCATGTCGCCCGAGTTAACAGTAAGCACTGCTTGCTCATACCCCTCAAGGTCATCGCCCAACCAGGGCTCATCTGGGCGGAGCACATGAACCTTGACCGTTGCACCGAATTCGTCGCTTGAAACGCTCCCCTGAAGAACACCCGGCAGACCGGATTTATTCCATTGATCAAGTACCAGGGACAACCAGGAAATAGCGGTGGCTAATAAATCATCGCTGACATAATCATCAATATGAACCGAGTTCACGAAACACTCATAACCGGTTCTGTCAGGGAAGCTATCGAGGCCCATATGACTTTGAGGATTCAGAGCTGCGATAAAAATACAACCATCACGCTCGACAAAATCAGAACGTGCAATACGCTCGAGCTCACCCTCCATAACAACGTGCGGCAGGTCAGCCAGCAGCGATTCCATTGCCTTGTTTGCTTTCACAGCAATCCTCAAACATCAGCTCACATTCTCAGCGCTATGGCTAAAGCCAAGGCGTTCCTTGACAGCTCAGAGTTCACATTTAAAACCGCCAGTGCAGACACGGCTCTACGGGCAAATACCCGCCACCCTTTACTCCGCGTTAACTACTGTGGCACCTATATTTTCTCCGAAATGATTTCCAACTCATCCCAGAGATGGGACAGACCAATACTGCTCATATAAGTCATGTAATCCACAAATCCGGGAAACTTTATTTTGTCGAACGAGAACCACGTCGCTTCGCACTCAGGACAAATAAAAATAATCGACTTATTCGCTTTTATCATCGCCTTGATAACGTCGTCCTGCTGACATCTTGGGCAAACCATATACACCTCTCCATGAAACTAGATAGGCAGAAAGCACTGTACTGGTCTCCCTTTACTATTTTTCTCAACTATAAAAAGACAAAAAGAGACAAAAAGGGGCTGTTTTATCGAATCAAATAAATCCGCCCCGTTTTCAGTAGCTCTATCTCGGAATAACTATAGGAATGATCATCGGCGCTGGCGGCGCAGGCGGATTGATCATCCCCTTGCTTTCCACCACGAGAACACCCTTTTTCTTGATGGTATCGAACAACCGTTCAGTAGCTTCCGCATCAACGTAGCCACCCTCGTCAATCGACGCACTCAGCGCCAGTTGTCGCCGTTCCTCCGTTAACTGAAGCTGCTTGGTACGGAAGAATGTATGAATCGACATTGCTTTGATGTTCGACAAATCGACGTGCACGACCTCGACATACCTCAGCGCTTTCGCATCCCACCCCTGGACATAAAGCCCCTTGGCAGTCAGTGCAAAAGTACAAAATTGGTAGGTCCCCGTATTTGACCCTGGCGTGGAGATAATCAATGAGCAGCGACCGTGCTGGAGAATCGGATCACTCATAGAAGGATCGTCTTTTACGATCTGCGAAGAAAATTGCGCCCGGTCATAATAAACCGTTGCTTTGTCTACTGGCGTGGTGTTGCAGCCTGATACAAGTAGAGTTACACCCAGCAACAACGAAATTCCGAAACCGCGCATTCTCATCCTTCCCATGCATCAATCATAGTTAAATTTTGTTGTGACTTGCTCACCTTCGCGATAGGACAGCACAAAAGACTTCCAGGGTTCACCTCGTTTATCAGCATTCTCTTTTAGTTGATCAACCAGATGGAGCATGATTGCACCGTTGTAATCATGCTCCGCATTCCAACTCTCTACCCCATCTTTCTCCACAGCCAACTCGGTCTCGATGTACCCCTCGCCCCATTCCACACCATAGTGAAAAGCATCGTAGCCGTGGGCTATTCCAGTATCGATCAGCTGAAAAATCCCTTGGATAATTTTTACATCTTCAGTGATCACCCCATGCCTCCTTTTCACTGTTTATTTTCAAGACTTCGCCACCAAGGTCACTTTCCACAAACGACCGTCTTCCGAAAACTCCGGCCGCAAGTGATGCGCAGGTAGCTCATATTTACACCACTGCAGAATCTGCTAATCAACATATCAACCTTGGCTGGCCCACCTTTGTCGGCAGGCCCCATAAAGAGGACGACCCATAAAGGGGACAGTTTTATTAATTCAAATAAACCCGCCCCCCTTTCTCGTTTATCTTGTCCACCTTACTCAACTACGACTGCCAGAAAGTTAGGCAAACCCCATATTCATCGAGAAGATCATCGGCAATTTCAAACTGAAAATCCTTTCCTGAAAAGCAGTCTGATAACGCGCGCTTCCAATATCCAGCGAGCTGCTCGGCAAACAAATGGCAAAGACGATAATCTTCTTCTGACAGCCCTACCTTGAATACCGGCCTATCCGGCGCATCTTCCCACTTTGAAAAAAACTGACTTATTGAAAAAACATTCCTATACCGTTCAACGTCTTTACGCAAGGCACTCTGTTTCAACACACCAGTTTCAGTCTCGACCATCCCCCTCAAAGGCAACTTATGTGGATCATATTGTTCAGCATTGGGCAGCCAGAAGACGTGACCATCGACCTCAATAAAATCAGGAGAAAGCAAACCTAGAACAGAGATTGTTTGTTCCAATGAAACGAGATTACCTACATACGAAAAGAACTCCCCGGAACCTATGTCCGAAACAAACAGATTCAATGACTTTTTGGAAATATTACCCTTATAAATCTTCATCATTTCAATCCTAAGCTATCCAGAACCGACTGTGGAGCGCTTCCCTAAAAGGCTTTTGTGTCATTTCCCTTCTTGGCGAAATAGGGAAAAAAAAAAAAAAAAAAAGGGGGGGGGG
>NZ_NEII01000022.1:0-32363 GCF_002112685.1 Pseudomonas sp. R15(2017) | reverse complement strand
CTCACTGAGCGCCGGTAAACCCGTGAAATTTCCGCTCAATGCGGCGTTTGTACTGCAGTATTTTGAGGCCCGTCGCGGTGAACGGTTGAGTATCCGCTACCACATCGTTCGGGATGCGACGGGCAAGACCAGCTATTCGAATCCGTTGGAGTTTGTCGTAGGGACGGCGGCGGATGACAAGCCGCAAATCACCTCGGCCAAGGGCTTTCAAAGCAATGAGGAAATCCGCGAAGGTGAAACCACCGTCGAAACCAGCGCGACGTTCGAAGGCAGCGCCGCCAAGGGACAGAGGGTCGAGGTGTTTGATGGCACGACACCCAAAGGTCAGTCCACTGCCGATCCAGTGACCGGCATCTGGACACTGACGATTACCGACATGTCCCTGACAGGACACAGTTTCTCGGCCAAAGCCTTGTACGGCTCCGGACAATCGTCGACACCGCGGACCTTCAATGTGACGGCGGTTATTGATCCGACCATTACCCGTGTGAACGAAAACACCGCCACCGGTGCGACCGTTGCGATCGGAGGATCGACCATCGCGCCCACGTTGGTGATCAGCGGCAAGCTGAGCCTTGGCCAGCAGGGTGAGTTGTGGGATGGCAGCGGTGCGAGTGCAAAGTCGTTGGGCAAGGTGACGGCTGATGCGAAGGGCGACTATTCGATCACCATCACGGTCGCGCAGGGCGCCCATCGGTTCTACATTAAGTCGCTGTATCACCCCGGGACTGTTTATTCCAATGTCTGGACCCTGACGGTGGTGGCCAACGTCAACGCAACCATCACCAAGGTGAACGAAAACACCGCCACCGGTGCGCTCATTCCGAACGGAGGCTTGACCAAGGCGAACACACTCGTGATCAGCGGTCCGGCGGTTGCGGGTCAACCGGTCGAGGTGCGCAATCAGAATACTTTGCTTGCCACGGTCCCGGCGAGTGCTCAAGGTGTGTTCTCGTACACCCACGTGGATGCGACGTTGGGCGCACGCAGTTACACGGTCAAGGGGCAGGGTGGAGCGTCGCCGGTATCGCCTGCGTGGGGATTGAGTGTAGTTAAAAAGGCAGCATTCCTTGAAGTACGTCGAGGTGATCGTAACCCCAACGGTCAGTTGTTAAGTTCAGGTGCCAGCGTCCCGTTACTCAGCATGGTTACTTTCTATTTGAAGGACGTTCCTACTAGTCATACTTTCCATCGGATATGGATTTCATGGTTTCCCGATGGTAGTAATATTTCTGTGATTCGGGGCCCCTTGGGAAGCCCTCCGGCTGGTACTCACGATTATGGTGCGCCGAGCAAAGGCGCCCCTATGTACTATTGGGCCGATACCTCGGACAAAGCGCATGACTTTGACCCGGCTCCAGCATTTGTTTACGGTGGGGAGTTTGTTCTTCGTTGGGTTTAACCTCGGAGGGAAAAGGAGGGAAAAGGGGACGCATTTATTTACCTGCGACAGATTCATGGCCAGGGATCTTACCGATTACCCTCACGGCCCGCAGCGATGCGGGCGGTTTTGTTTTCATCCCCGATACTGCCCCGGCGTAGCCGCCAGATGCTGCTTGAACGCTCGCTGAAAATGCGCCTGATCGGCAAACCCGGCCTCCAGCGCCACATCCGCAATCAACTGCCCGCGCCGTAAACGCTCGCGGGCAAACTGAATTCGCTGATTGACCAAAAACGCATGGGGCGTCATGCCGAAGTGCTGTTTGAAGGCGCGGATCAGGTACGACGGAGATAGCTCGGCAGCGGCGCAGATGTCGTCGAGGCTGAGCAGGTCGGTGCAATGCTGGCGGATGAAGTCGGCGGCGCGTTCGAGTTTGAAATTCGGTTCGCGGATGGATTGTTCGATGGGGTTCAGGCGCAGTTGCAGCTCGCTGAAAAACTCCACGGCGGCGCTCTGTTTGCGCAGCACGTCTTGCTGATTATCGACCAACACGCCGTACAACGCATTCAAATCGCGAAACAGGTGGGCGTCATTCAAATGGGTATCGGAAAACCGCCGAAACTCAAGCTCCGCACTGAACCCCAACTGATGCTGCAGATCGGTCAGCCACGGCGTTTCTACGTACAACATCAAATACGACCACGGCTGATCATCGATCGGGTTGCACGCGTGCACGTCCCCCGGATTCATCAGCACCACGGTGCCGGCCGCCACTTCGAACGACGATTGCTCATGCACATAGGTGCTGCGCCCGGCGGTGATCGCGCCGATAGAAAAGTGCGCGTGGGAGTGCCGTGAATAGCAGACCTCACGCCCATCGGCGATGGCCCGCGCTTCGATGAAGGGCAGGGCGTCGTCGCGCCAGAAGCGCGGGGCTTGTTCGGGGTTCTTGGCGGCAGCGTGTTTCATCGTTGGAGTTCTCGGCAGGCCAGTGCCCGAGTGTATTAGCTCTGGCCGGCGAAGGCTCGCTCCAGTTCGGCGATGTCGAGTTTTTTCATCCCGAACATGGCCTGCATTGCCCGTTGGACTTTGGTCTGGTCGGGGTCGGTCATCATGTGCATGAACGCCACCGGCACGATCTGCCACGAAACGCCGAACTGGTCCTTGAGCCAGCCGCATTGTTGCGCTTGCGCCGGCCCGCCGGCGCTGAGGTTGCCCCAGAAATGGTCGACTTCTTCCTGGTTCTGGCAATTGACCTGAAACGAAATCGCCTCATTGAACTTGAACACCGGCCCGCCATTGAGCCCGGTGAAGGTGTGGCCGTCGAGTTCGAAACTGACAGTCATCACCGAGCCTTCCGGGCGGCCGTGAAATTCCTGGCCGACCTTGCTGTAGTGGGTGAGGGTGGTGATTTTCGAGTGGTCGAAGATCGAGCAGTAGAATTTCGCCGCAGCTTCCGCCTGATCGTCGAACCACAGGCACGGGGTCAGCTTTTGAAAGCGTTGCATGGCAGTCATCCTCGGCAGGTTGGACACGCTGGATTAAAAGCGTAGTCAGTCTGTGGTCAGCTGGCGGTGCCATGGGTCGAGTGGTTGGTTGTTGTGAATAAGACGTGTAGTCGTATTGACCTTGTTCTATGTCAAAAAGACTCTTTCGCATCTGTGTCAAATTGACTCGTATCTTCGCAACTGACTGATTTTTCTGGGCTGGAAATCTGGCACGCAAGTTGAGTTGCCTTACGTACAAACTGATCCGCTCAGGAGTACGAAAAAATGTTCACTTTCTTCGAGAATCCGCTGAACGTTCTGCACCTGTCGAGCAAAGTGCTCGTCGCCGGTCTGGTCATGTTGCTGGCCGGGATCTACGGCGCTTATCTGTATCAGGGCCACATGCCGATTGCGTTGCTGGTGGGGATGCATGCCATGACCATCGTCGGCCCGACGCTGATCAAGATTGGCTATGTGATGCGCCTGCTCTCGCAGTATCGGTTGGGCCAGTCACCCGCACTGGCGGTGGCCTGAGATGCGCAGACTCGCTGCGGCACCGCTGTTCAGCCTGGGCTTTCGGCCGCTGTTTCTGGCCGGGGCCGGATTCGCCGCGCTGGCGATTCTGATCTGGGGCCTGTGGCTTTACGGCCACTGGTTCGATCTGCAACCGGCGGGCGGTATGTTGGCCTGGCATCGGCATGAAATGCCGTTTGGTTTTGCGGCGGCGATTGTTGCCGGGTTTCTGTTGACTGCGGTGCCCAACTGGACCGGGATTCCCGGCGTGCGCGGCGGGGCGTTGATTGCGTTGGTGTCGGTCTGGGTGGTCGGTCGATTGGCGTGGTGGCTGCCGTTGCCGACCTGGCTGATTCTGGCGCTGCAATGGGGTTTTCTGCCGCTGCTGGCAGTGATGCTGCGACGGGATCTGGTCGCAGCCCGCAAACGTGAAAACTACCCGATTGTGCTGGTGCTCGCGCTGATGGCGGGTTGTCAGGCGCTGACCTTGATTGGCTTGTTCAACGATGACACCGGTTTGCAGCGCCAAGGCGTGCTGGGCGCGTTGTGGCTGGTGGCGGCGCTGATGACCGTGATTGGCGGGCGGGTGATTCCGTTCTTTATCCAGCGCGGCTTGAACCGTCCGCCGGCACCGGCCGCCAATCCACTGCCAACCCGCTTGCTGTTGATCGGCAGTCTGCTGACCGCTGTCACTTTTGCGGCAGGCCTCAATGATTCGCCACGGTGGTGGCTGGCGGGGCTGTTCATGCTGACCGGCAGTTTGCAGTTGATGCGGCTGATCCGCTGGCATGATCGCGGGATGTGGCGGATGCCGCTGCTCTGGTCGCTGTACCTGGCTTACGGTTGGATGGTGCTGGCGATTTGGGCCATGGCACTGTGGCATCTGGGCTTGATCGGCCAGCAAAGCCTGGCGACCCATGCATTGGCGGTCGGCGGGGTGGGCGGGTTGATTCTGGCGATGATCGCGCGGGTCAGCCTTGGGCACACCGGCCGGTTGTTGCAGCCCTCGAAAGGCATGGCGCTGGGTTTTGCGCTGGTGCTGTTCGCGGCGGGTTGCCGGGTGTTGCTGGTGCCGTTTTCCAGTCTGGGACTGGGGCTGTCCGTGGTGCTCTGGTGCACGGGGTTCACGCTGTTTTTGCGGCATTACACCGGGATTCTGCTCAAGCCGAGGCTCTAACGTTTTACCCGCGATGCTCGGCAATCATCAACAACGATTGCGGCACCGGGCTTTGCGGATGCTGCGGCTCGCGCAGACTGATCAACTGAAGCCCGGCCATGTCCAGCGCATTCAGCCAACTGGACAGGGTGCGGAAATACCACGGCATCGGCGACCACTCACCCTGGAATCCGTCGAAGGTTTCTTCCCGCCAGCCATCCTGATAATCACCGGCGGCCACCGACCACGGATGCAGCGTCTGGATCACCAGTGCACCGCCGGGCACGAGCAGCGCATTCATCGCCGCGAGCAGCGGGATGATGTCCTGATGCAGCAGGGAAAAGTTGGCGCAGATCAGGTCGTAATCACGGCCGATATCAACCTTCGCCTCAACCAGATCCTCATAACTGGCGACGTGCACGGGCGATGAACCGGCCACCCGCGCGGCCTCGACCAGCGTCGGATCACCGTCCACGCCGACCGCCTCGAATCCTCGCTCGGCCAGCGCCCGCAACAGCCAGCCTTCGCCGCATCCCAGATCGAGCACGCGCTCGGGCTGACGCCCCATTACCGCCAGCAGAATGGCCTGATCAGTGACCTGCCGGCGACTCTCGATGGCGCCGCTGCGCACGGCTTCGGTCCAGGCCCGGGCGTTGTGGTGCCAGCTCTGGAGCAGGGTGGATTCAGGCGAGGACATGACGGACTCCGTGATCGCGGGATGCAGGCAAGGATAGGTCAGGTGTAGTCGGCCAGTTGAATCCGGTTGCGACCGCCGCGCTTGGATTCGTAGAGCGCGCTGTCACCCTGTTCGATCAACGCTGCGAGGCTGGCCGGCGGCTGATCGAACACCTTGGCGCCGATGCTCAGGGTGACCGCTTGCGGGGTGGTGTAGGTCTGGGAAGTCATCTGTTGGAACTGCTCACGCAGCGCACTGCCCAGATCCATGATCTGGGCGTGGGACGCATCGCCCAGCAGCATCACGAATTCGTCACCGCCCAGCCGTGCCGCCAGCGCGCCATTGGGCAGCACTGCGCGGATCATTTCGCTGAGGGCGATGAGCAACCGGTCGCCGGCGGTGTGGCCGTACAGGTCGTTGATCAGTTTGAAGTTGTCGATGTCGATCAACAGCAGCGCGCCGGGGCGGGCGCTGGAGACTTCGTCGAGCAGGCGCGGTGCGCGGACTTCCAGGGCGCGGCGGTTGTACAGCGCGGTCAGCGGATCCCGGGCGGCCAGTTCGGCAATCTGCTTTTCCCGGCGGTAGCGCTCGGTGCCGGTCATCGACAGCGCGATCAGCATGATCGCCATCGCGCCTTCAACCAGGGAAATCTGAATGATTTCGCCACGCAGCGACGCCAGATCGATCAACGTGCCCGGAATCACCGCGATGATCGCCTTGGCGAAATAGAACGCGCCGTGGATCAGCAGCACATAACGCAATTGCACCGCGCCGACGCTCAACGATTTGCCGTGCGGGCGCAGCAACAGGCTGGCCCGCAGCATCAACGCGGCCACCAGCAGCGAGTTGGCCATCAGCATGATCTTCGACCACGACGGATCTTCCGGTAACAGCAGCAACGCCAGCCAGAGCAGGAACATCAAGTACCAGGCCCGCGACAACCGCTGCTGGGTAAATCGCGCGACTCCCAGCAGAAACAGCCAGTGCGCGACCACCAGCAGGCCGTTGGCGAACCAGATGCCGATCAGCGGATAACCATTGGCGCGCAACAGGGCCAGGCTTGAGCCGACGGTGATGGTGGCGAAACCGGCGCTCCAGAACAGCAGGGAGGATTCGCGGATGCTGCGCCATTCGACCGCCAGATACAGGGCGGCCGCCGCGGCCAGGGCGGTGGAAATGGTGAGCATCGTGAGAGGATCGAGCGCCATGAAAGAACGGGTCTGCCTGAGTAGTATTAATGGGCCACGATTGTAAGCGTTCCCCCTTTGGGCTGCTATTTTCACTCACCGGATATTCCATTTTCAGACGAGGTGTCCCATGGACCGATTGACCGGCGGTTGTCTGTGCGGCGAAGTGCGGATCGAGGCGTCAGGGCGCCCCTACAGGGTTGGCGTTTGTCACTGTCTGGATTGCCGCAAACACCAGGGCGCGCTGTTTGCCGCGTCGGCGATCTTTCCCGAGGACGCGGTGACGATCAGCGGCGAAACCCATGACTATGCGGGGCGACATTTCTGCCCGCGCTGTGGTTCGTCGGTGTTCGGCCGCAGTGGCGATGAAGTGGAGGTGAATCTGGGGACGCTGGATGCACCGGATCAATTCCAGCCCACGTACGAGCTGTGGACGCTGCGTCGCGAGTCGTGGCTACCGGCCTTTCCATTGGCCAGACACTACGTGCGCGATCGCGAGAGAACGGGGCGAACCGAAGAATAGCCGGGGGCAGACAGGGCGCCTGACCCCGGCCACTATCAGCCGCGAATGAACGCCAGCAGATCCGCGTTGATTGTCGGCGCCTCGGTGGTCGGCATCCCGTGGGGGAAGCCCGGGTAGATCTTCAGTGTGCTGTTTTTCAGCAGTTTCGCTGACAGTACACCGGCGTTTTCATAGGGCACGATCTGGTCATCGTCGCCGTGCATCACCAGCACCGGGATCGAGATGCTTTTGAGGTCAGCGGTGAAGTCGGTCTGGGAAAAGGCAACGATCCCGTCATAGTGCGCCTTGGCGCTGCCGATCATGCCTTGGCGCCACCAGTTCGCAATGATCCCTTCCGATGGCTTGGCGCCGGGGCGGTTGTAGCCGTAGAACGGCCCACTGGGAACGTCGCGATAGAACTGCGCACGATTGGCTGCCAGTTGCGCCTGAAGATCGTCGAACACTGATTTGGGCAGGCCGCCGGGACTGCTCTCGGTTTTCACCATCAGCGGCGGCACGGCACTGATGATCGCGGCTTTCGACACCCGATCCTCGCCATGCCGGGCGATGTAATGAATCACCTCGCCGCCACCGGTGGAGTGGCCAACATGCACGGCTTTCTGCGTCCCCAGATGGTTGACCACCGCCGCCACGTCGTCGGCGTAGTGATCCATGTCGTGGCCGTCCCAGACCTGGCTCGAACGCCCGTGACCCCGTCGATCATGGGCCACGACCCGGAAGCCCTGCGCCAGGAAGAACAACATTTGCGCATCCCAATCGTCCGCGCTGAGCGGCCAGCCGTGGTGGAAGTGGATCACCGGGGCGTCTTTCGGGCCCCAGTCCTTATAGAAGATTTCGACGCCGTCTTTCGTTGTGACAAATCCCATGTTCGCAACTCCTGGAAAGTGTGAAAGGGCAGTTCTTGCGGTGACAAGCGGTATCAACTGTAGGAGCAAAACCGGCACCCTGATCGATGATTTTCCGAACGGTGCGGCATGACCGGTGGTCGCGGCGGCTGGTCGTCGGGTCAAAATGCGCTTAGCTGAAAGGGATAAGCCGAGGCGCGCACCGCCAACGATGGCCGTAGCAGCGCCCTTCAGAACACTGTGAGTCTGAGGAAGTCCCCGATGCTGACCTTGAACATCAATGGCAAGGATCAGGAGCTCGATGTCCCTGCGGACATGCCGTTGCTCTGGGTCCTGCGCGATGTCGCGCACCTGACCGGTACCAAATTCGGTTGCGGCATGGCCCAGTGCGGTGCCTGCACCGTGCACGTCGATGGCGCACCGCTGCGCTCCTGCATCACCCCGGCCACGGCCGTCGCCCATGGCCAGAAAATCCTCACCATCGAAGGTTTGTCCAGTGACGGTTCGCACCCGGTGCAGCAGGCCTGGGCCGAACTGGACGTGGTGCAGTGCGGCTACTGCCAGTCCGGGCAGATCATGTCCGCCGCCGCGTTGCTGGCGAAAATTCCCAAACCCACCGACAGCGATATCGATCAGGCGCTCTCCGGCAACATCTGCCGCTGCGGCACGTATCCAAGAATCCGCGCGGCGGTCAAACGCGCCGCCGACATCGGCTGAGCGAGGGGAGGTGAGTGATGAACAGTCCTGTATCCCGTCGCGGATTTCTCAAGGGCAGTGCGGTGTTGGGCGGTGGTCTGGTGGTGGCGTTCGTGGTGCCCGGCGGCAACCGCTTTGCCATGGCGGCCGAGAATGAAGGCAAGGTGTTTGCGCCGAACGCGTTCCTGCGGATTGCAGCGGACAACAGCGTCACCGTGCTGCTCGGCCATTCGGAAATGGGCCAGGGCATCTGGACCGGCCTGACCATGTTGATCGCCGAAGAGCTGGACGCCGACTGGTCGAAGATCCGCGTCGAGCATTCCCCTGCTTCGGCCGCCGATTACGGCATGCCGGCGTTTGGCGGGATGCAGATTACGGGCGGCTCCACTTCAACCTGGATGGAGTTCGACCGCTACCGACTCGCCGGCGCCACGGCGCGGCAGATGCTGATCGAAGCGGCGGCCAAGCGTTTCAACGTGGCACCGTCGACGATTCGCACTGAATCCGGCGTGGTGATTGCCGGAGACAACCGCGCCACCTACGGCGAACTGGCGGACGCCGCCGGGCAACTGCCAGTGTCGGATCCGAAGTCGATTACCTTCAAGGAAGCCAAGGACTGGAAAGTCATCGGCAAACCCACCAAACGCCTCGACACCCCGGAAAAAATCACCGGTCGCGCCAAGTTCGGCATGGACGTGCAGTTCGACGGACTGATGACCGCGATGGTGGCGCGGGCGCCGGCGTTCGGCGCCACGGTGAAATCCTTCGAAGGCGCAGAAGCCCTGGCGATTCCCGGCGTGCACAAAGTGGTGCAGGTGCCGACCGGTGTCGCGGTGGTCGCCGAGCATTACTGGGCGGCGAAACTCGGTCGTGATGCGCTGAAGGTCGATTGGGACCTGGGGCCGAACGCTGATCTGAGCAGTGAAAAGCTGTTGGCGAGTTTCCGCAAACTGGCGGCCACGCCGGGCACCTCGGCGGCGCAGGCCGGCGATGCCAAGGGCAACTTCGGCAAGGCAGCGAAGGAAATCGATGTTGAATACAGCGTGCCGTACCTGGCCCACGCGCCGATGGAGCCGCTCAACTGCACGGTGAAGATCAGCGCCGACAAGTGCGAGATCTGGACCGGCACCCAGTTCCAGACGCTGGATCAGATGGTCGCCGGCAAAATCACCGGGCTCAAACCGGAGCAGGTCGAGATTCACACCGAATTCCTCGGTGGTGGTTTCGGCCGGCGGGCCAACCCGACCTCGGATTTTGTCGCCGAAGCGGTGCAAGTGGCCAAGGCTGCGGCGATGCCGGTGAAAACCGTGTGGTCGCGTGAAGACGATATTCGCGGTGGTTACTACCGCTCGATGTTCCTGCATCAGGCGAAGATCGGCCTCGGCCCCGACGGCTTGCCGCGGGCCTGGCAGCATGTGCTGGTCGGGCAATCGATCATGGCCGGCACCATGCTCGAGAAAACCATGGTCAAGAACGGCGTCGACCAGACCTCGGTCGAGGGCGTTTCGGACAGCCCGTACATCAAGGGCCTGGCCCATCATCAGGTCGATCTGCATTCGCCGACCACCGGGATCAACGTGTTGTGGCTACGCTCGGTGGGCCATAGCCACACCGCGTTTGTCATGGAGTCGCTGATCGATGAAATGGCCACGGCGGCGGGCAAGGACCCGGTGGAGTACCGACGAACGCTGCTGAAGGAGCATGCCCGGCATCTCGGCGTGTTGAACCTGGCGGTGGAGAAGGCCAACTGGAAAGCGCCGCTGCCGGACGGCCATGCGCTGGGCGTGGCGGTGCACGAATCGTTCGGCAGTTACGTGGCGCAGGTGGCCGAGGTGTCCCAGGACAATCTGGCGATCCGCGTGCATCGCGTGGTGTGCGCGGTGGACTGCGGGATTGCGGTCAACCCGCAGAGCATCGCGGCGCAGATGGAGTCGTGCATCACCTTCGGCCTGGGCATGGCGCTGCACAGCAAACTGACCCTCAAGGACGGCCATGTCGTGCAGTCCAACTATCACGACTATCAGGTGTTGCGGCTCAATGAAATGCCGCTGGTCGAGGTGCACATCGTGCCCAGCAGCGAGAAACCCGGCGGCATCGGCGAGGCCGGTGTGCCGCCCACGGCGCCGGCGGTGGCCAACGCGGTGTTCGCCCTGACCGGGCAACGCCTGCGGGAACTGCCGCTGCAACTGTCGGGGGTGTGAGATGAAACGACATCTGTTGTTGGGCACGGTGATTTTGCTTGGGCTGGGCGGTTACGCGTCGGATCTGTTTGCCGACGATCAGGAAGCCTTGAAAGCTTTCGGCACGGTGCAGAAAGTCTTCCAGAGCCCGCGTTGCCAGAACTGCCACATTCCCGGCGATTCACCGTTGCAGTTCGACGCCGGCATTCCTCACGCGATGAGCGTGGTGCGCGGCATGGACGGCAAGGGCGCCGCCGGTTTGCCCTGCGCCACTTGCCACGCCGAAAGCAATCCGCCGGCCAGTTACGGCCCCCATGCGCCACCGGGCGCGCCGCACTGGAGCCTGCCGCCGGCCGCGCACAAAATGGCCTGGATCGGTCTGCCGCCGGATCGCCTGTGCACGATGATCAAGGACCGCGCCAGCAACGGCGACCGGGATTTCGCCGCCCTGATCAAGCATGTCAGCGAAGACAAGCTGGTGCTCTGGGGCTGGAGTCCCGGGGCAGGGCGCGCGCCGGTGCCGGTGCCGCACGATATCTTCGTGACCCAGTTCAAACTCTGGGCCGATGCGGGCGGGCCGTGTCCGGTAGCCGGCGGATGAGAGGTTGAGTCATCGCTGATTCGGGCTAAGCTCAAAGGCATCGACGACAAAGGAGTGTGTGATGCTGGTACCCGGCAAACCTGCCAATGAAGCTGTCCGTATTCAAGCGTTGCAGGATCTGAAGCTGCTCGACACCGCACCGGAGGAGCGCTTCGACCGGCTGACGCGACTGGCCAAGCGTCTGTTCAACGTGCCGATCGCACTGGTCACGCTGGTGGATAAGGAGCGGCAATGGTTCAAGTCCTGCGTGGGTCTGGACACGACCGAAACGCCACGCTCTGTTTCATTCTGTGCCCATGCGATTCTCAGGGACGAGCTTATGCTGGTACCTGACGCCCGGGAGGACGAGCGTTTCCACGACAACCCTTTGGTTACCGGGGAACCGAACATCCGGTTCTACGCCGGTTATCCGCTGACCGTACCCAGCGGCAACAAGATGGGCACCTTGTGCCTGATCGACACCAAACCCCGCGATCTCGACGAAGAGGAGCGCGCCCTGCTGCGCGATCTGGCGGGCATGGCCGAGCAGGAACTGATGGCCGTGCAGATGGCGAGCATGGACGAGCTGACGCTGCTGTCCAACCGTCGCGGTTTCAAGATGCTGGCCCAGCATGCGCTCGATGCCTGCGCACGCCTGGAAAAACCGGCGACGCTGCTGTTTTTTGACCTCAATGATTTCAAGCAGATCAACGATCTTTATGGGCACGCGGAGGGCGACAGCGCGCTCAAGACCTTCGCCGATGTGCTGCGCATCGCCTTTCGCGAGAGCGATGTGGTGGGACGGCTGGGCGGTGATGAGTTCGTGGCGTTGCTGACCGGCTCAAGCCACGTCGAAACCACGGCGATCATGGCGCGACTCAAGGAAATCCTCGAAGAGCGCAATGCCACGTTGCACCGGGGTTACGCGATTCGCTTCAGCGTCGGCCAGATCGAATACAACCCGCAGCGCCATGACTCCGTGGATAAGTTGCTGGCGGATGCGGATGCAGCGATGTATGCGCACAAGCAGGCGTTGAAGCGTTGTTAGTTCCGGCCTCATCGCGAGCAAGCTCGCTCCCACAGTGATCTTCGGTGTTGCTTATATTTTCGATAAACCGCGAACCCTGTGGGAGCGGGCTTGCCCGCGAAGGCGTCAGTCCGGATGTCGCGTATTATCTGGCAAACAACTGCCTGATGTCCTTGAACGCCTTGAACTCCAAGGCGTTCCCACACGGGTCAAACAAGAACATCGTCGCCTGTTCGCCCCCCTTGGGATGAACTGAGTCTAGCGCTGTGCTTTTCGATTGAAAGACGATAGTTTTTGCGCCGAGCTCAAATTATTTCGATCAGTCGAGGCGCCCATGCTGCGTGAACTGAAAACCTTTCTGGCGGTGGCACGGCATGGCACGTTTGCGGCGGCCGGTCTGCATGTCGGCCTGACGCAATCGGCGGTCAGCGCGGAGATCCGCAATCTGGAGCAGGCCTTGGGCGTGCGTCTGTTCGATCGCACCGGGCGGCAGGCGATTGATCATCCAGCGATACAACTGCCGCAACTTGCCGCTGCGAATAATGTTCAACAAATGTCTGCAGATCGAAAGCGAAAAGCCCTTCTGATGAAAGTCAACTGTCAGTCCTGACAGTGTCTTTATCTGTTTTCAGGCGCTAGCGTGGGCGCTGTAAAAGACATTCTGCTGGAGTCGGGAAGACTGGTTGTTTTTCTCAGGGCGGAGAATATTGACAATCAGAGGAAAACTCCATGTCAACCCTGGCCAAAACACATCGCAATGCTGGTGATCTGGATCCAACTTTTGCCAAAGATGGAGTCATTAATATCGGACCAGGCAGCTGCGGCTCCGTGGTGGAGACAAAAACCGGACGTATTGTTTATGTTTATGATTCGGCAGGCAAATTGCAGCTGATTCGGGCCTACGGCGATGGTTCTATCGACCCTTCATTCGTGAATCCACCTTGGCAATTTGGGCCAAAATATTCCGCTTCGCGTCAACTTGACATTCAAGACGATGGCGGTTTCGTTGCTATCGGTAGCACTGGCGATGGCTTTGACCGGTTAGCTGCAGTCACGAAGTTCAATGAGCACGGCAGTCAGAATCTGGTCTTTGGCACGAAAATCTTTTCCGACATTCCACTTGCCCCTGGGCAAAGAGTGACAACCCACGAAGCAAAGGGTTGTGCCCTCTCCGATGGGCGTGTCCTGTTGGGTCAAAGCCACATTCTGTATGATGGAACAGGAGCTGCCGTTAAGGGGAGTGGAATCATCCGCTGCTATCTCCCTAATGGCGATCTTGACGGTACATTCGGTCTAAATGGCGAAGTTAATATCATATTCGACAACGCACGCTACTCGAGTATCGAGAGCATCAAGCCGAAGCTGCAGGGAGGGTTCATAGTCAGTGGATCGCTCGATAACTCCACCGGCAATCAATCAGAACCCAAAAGTGTTCTGGCTAGTTATGACGAAAGCGGAAAGTTGGACAAAGGGTTTGCAACAGGCGGTCTGTACAAGATGTCTGAGGAATTCAGTTTATTTAACAACGTGGGCGTATCGCATCACGGAATAACCTTTGCGGCATCCGTACTTTCTGCCGAAGGAATGAGCGTCGCAACTGTACGCTTGCAGAATGATGGAACACCCGATCCCCGTTTCAACAATGGCCAAGTACTGTGGACCGCCATTAACGGACGCTTCGTGACTATTCAAAACGTGGTCGTTCCACCAGATGGAAGCATCATTGTGGGGGTGCATTCCGACTTTGTGCTGACCCTTCTGCGTATTCTGGAAGACGGTAAACTCGATGATAACTTCGGGGTTGGAGGCGTTGCCAGGTTGGAGGGGTGGCGCATGAATGGCTGCATCGTCCAGAGCAATACAGGGAGAATCATCGCTGCTGCTGACGAGATTGATCCTGCGGGTAAACCGCTGGCGCGGGTGTTGGGTTTCGTGGGATGAAGGGGCCCCGCGAGCAAAAAAAACCCGCCAGAACTGGCGGGTTTTTTAGCGGCTAGTCGAAGATTACTCTTCGATGTTGCCCATGGCGGTGGTGTTGAAGCCGCCGTCCACGTACATGATTTCACCGCTGATGCCCGACGCCAGGTCGGAGCACAGGAAGGCGCCGGCGTTGCCGACTTCTTCGATGGTGACGTTGCGGCGCAGCGGAGTTTGCGCTTCGTTGGCGGCCAGCATCTTGCGGAAGTTCTTGATGCCGGAAGCTGCCAGGGTGCGGATCGGGCCAGCCGATACGCAGTTGACGCGAGTACCGTCCGGGCCCAGGGAACCGGCCAGGTAACGTACGCCGGCTTCCAGCGAAGCCTTGGCCATGCCCATCACGTTGTAGTTCGGCATGGTGCGCTCGGCGCCCAGGTACGACAGGGTCAGCAGGCTGCCGTTGCGGCCTTTCATCATTTCGCGACCAGCTTTGGCCAGAGCCACGAAGCTGTAGGCGCTGATGTCGTGAGCGATGCGGAAGCCTTCACGGGTGGTGGCTTCGGTGAAGTCGCCGTCCAGTTGGTCGCCCGGGGCGAAGCCGACGGAGTGCACGATGCAGTCCAGGCCGTCCCACTTCTTGCTCAGTTCTTCGAAGACCTTGGCGATTTCTTCATCGCTGGCCACGTCGCACGGGAAGCAAAGCTCAGGGCTCGAACCCCAGCCCTGTGCGAACTCTTCGACGCGACCTTTCAGTTTGTCGTTCTGATAAGTGAAGGCAAGCTCAGCGCCCTCGCGATGCATGGCGGCAGCGATGCCGGATGCGATGGACAGCTTGCTGGCGACACCGACGATCAGTACGCGCTTACCGGCGAGAAAACCCATGTGTTGCTCCTCTTTCAGGTTATTGCGCAGTGGCTGGTGCCAGGAAAGCGGCCTCCAGCAACTGCTGTGTATACGGATGTTGGGGGGCGGCAAAGATACTTTGCGCGTCTCCCTGTTCGACCACTTGGCCATGCTTGACCACCATCAGCTGGTGGCTCAGCGCTTTGACGACAGCCAGGTCATGGCTGATGAACAAATACGTCAGGTTGTACTTGGCTTGCAGTGAACGCAACAGCTCCACCACTTGCCGCTGCACCGTCCGGTCGAGGGCCGAAGTCGGCTCGTCCAGCAGGATCAGCGCCGGTTTGAGCACCAGGGCCCGGGCTATGGCAATCCGCTGCCGCTGCCCACCGGAAAATTCATGGGGGTAGCGGTGCCGGGTTTCCGGATCCAGACCTACCTCCTTCAATGCCGCAATAATCGCCGCTTCCTGCTCGGCGGCGGTGCCCATCCTGTGAATCCGCAGACCTTCGCCAACGATGTCATTCACGCACATTCGTGGGCTCAGGCTGCCAAACGGATCCTGAAACACCACCTGCATCTCCCGGCGCAACGGCCGGACTTCACTTTGCGTCAGGCAGTCTAGCTGCTTGCCTTCAAAACGGATCGCACCTTTGCTGCCGATCAACCGCAGGATCGCCAGTCCGAGGGTGGATTTACCGGAACCGCTTTCCCCCACGATCCCCAGGGTCTGACCCTGAGGCAGGCTGAAATTGATGCCGTCCACTGCCTTGACGTGATCCACCGTGCGCTTGAGCAGGCCTTTCTTGATCGGGAACCAGACTTTCAGATCCTCGACTTCAAGCAGCGGCGCCCCGATTTTATTGCTCGCCGGGCCTCCGCTGGGCTCCGCGCCAAGCAGTTCCCGAGTGTACGGATGCTGCGGCGAACGGAACAGCTCTTCGCACGATGCCTGTTCGACGATGCAACCGCGCTGCATGACACATACACGATGCGCAATTCTTCGCACGAGGTTCAAATCGTGACTGATCAGTAACACCGCCATGCCCAATCGGGCCTGCAATTCCTTGAGCAAATCGAGGATTTTCAGCTGAACGGTCACGTCCAGCGCAGTGGTCGGTTCGTCGGCGATCAGCAGTTCCGGCTCGTTGGCCAGGGCCATGGCGATCATCACCCGTTGACGCTGGCCGCCGGACAATTCGTGGGGCAGGGCCTTGAGGCGCTTGTGCGGCTCGGGGATGCCGACCATCTCCAGCAACTCCAGCGTGCGCTTGGTCGCGACCTTGCCGGTCAGGCCCTTGTGGATGCCCAGCACCTCGTTGATCTGCTTCTCGATCGAGTGCAGCGGGTTGAGCGAGGTCATCGGCTCCTGAAAGATCATCGCGATCCGGTTGCCGCGAATGTGACGGATGGTCTTTTCGCCCAGTTCCAGCAGGTTTTGCCCGGAATAGTTGATGCTGCCGGCCGGATGCCGCGCCAGCGGGTAGGGCAGCAGGCGCAGGATCGAATGCGCCGTCACCGACTTGCCCGAGCCGCTTTCACCCACCAGCGCCAGGGTTTCGCCGCGCTTGATGTCGAAACTCACGCCTTCGACCACCCGTTGCACGCGATCACCGATGCCGAACTCGACGGCCAGGTCGCGGATTTCGATCAGATTGTCCTGATTCATGTCACTTCCTCGGGTCGAAGGCATCGCGAGCGGACTCGCCGATGAACACCAGCAGACTCAACATCAGCGCCAGCACCGCAAACGCGCTCATGCCCAGCCACGGCGCCTGCAGGTTGGATTTGCCCTGGGCCACCAGTTCACCCAGAGACGGACTGCCGGCCGGCAAGCCGAAACCGAGGAAGTCCAGGGCGGTGAGGGTGCCGATGGCGCCGGTCAGGATGAACGGCATGAAGGTCATGGTCGAAACCATCGCGTTGGGCAGAATGTGGCGGAACATGATCGCGCCATTCTGCATGCCCAGCGCCCGGGCTGCGCGCACGTATTCGAGGTTGCGCCCGCGCAGGAACTCGGCGCGCACCACGTCCACCAGGCTCATCCACGAGAACAACAGCATGATCCCCAGCAGCCACCAGAAGTTCGGCTGGACGAAACTGGCGAGGATGATCAGCAGGTACAGCACCGGCAAGCCCGACCAGATCTCCAGGAAACGCTGGCCGGCCAGATCGACCCAGCCGCCGTAGAAGCCCTGCAAGGCACCGGCGATCACGCCGATGATCGAGCTGAGCACGGTCAGGGTCAGGGCGAACAGCACCGACACCCGGAAGCCGTAGATGACCCGTGCCAGCACATCGCGGCCCTGATCGTCGGTGCCCAGCAGGTTGTCCGCCGACGGCGGGGCGGGGGCCGGGACTTTCAGGTCGTAGTTGATGCTCTGGTAGCTGAACGGAATCGGCGCCCACAGCACCCACGCGTCCTTGGCCTTGAGCAGTTCGCGGATGTACGGGCTCTTGTAGTTGGCTTCCAGCGGGAATTCGCCGCCGAAGGTGGTTTCCGGGTAGCGCTTGATCGCCGGGAAATACCAGTTGTTGTCGTAATGCACCACCAGCGGCTTGTCGTTGGCGATCAACTCGGCACCGAGGCTCAGGCCGAACAGGATCAAAAACAGCCAAAGCGACCACCAGCCACGCTTGTTGGCCTTGAACAGTTCGAAGCGCCGGCGGTTGAGAGGGGACAGGTTCATCTCAATGCTCCCGGCTGGCAAAGTCGATACGCGGATCGACCAGGGTGTAGGTGAGGTCGCCGATCAGTTTCACCACCAGCCCCAGCAGGGTGAAGATGAACAGGGTGCCGAACACCACCGGGTAATCGCGGTTGATCGCCGCTTCGAAACTCATCAGACCGAGGCCGTCGAGGGAGAAGATCACTTCCACCAGCAACGATCCGGTGAAGAAGATGCCGATAAACGCCGACGGGAAACCGGCGATCACCAGCAGCATCGCATTGCGGAACACATGGCCGTAGAGCACGCGGTGGCGCGTCAGGCCCTTGGCCTTGGCGGTGACCACGTACTGCTTGTTGATTTCGTCGAGGAAGCTGTTTTTGGTCAGCAGGGTCATGGTCGCGAAGTTGCCGATCACCAGCGCCGTCACCGGCAGCGCCAGGTGCCAGAAGTAATCGAGAACCTTGCCGCCCAGGCTCAGTTCATCGAAGTTGTTCGAGGTCAGGCCGCGTAAAGGAAACCAGTCCAGATAACTGCCGCCGGCAAACACCACGATCAGCAGAATTGCAAACAGGAACGCCGGAATCGCATAACCGACGATGATCGCCGAACTGGTCCAGACGTCGAAATGGCTGCCGTGCCGCGTGGCCTTGGCGATCCCCAGCGGGATCGACACCAGGTACATGATCAGCGTGCTCCACAGCCCGAGGGAGATCGACACCGGCATCTTTTCCTTGATCAGGTCGATGACCTTGGCGTCGCGGAAGAAACTGTCGCCGAAATCCAGCTTCGCGTAGTTCTTGACCATGATCCACAGACGTTCCGGGGCCGACTTGTCGAACCCGTACATCTTCTCGATTTCCTTGATCAGCGCCGGGTCCAGACCCTGCGCACCGCGATAGGAAGAGCCGGCCACCGACACTTCGGCACCGCCGCCGGCGATGCGGCTGGTGGCACCTTCGAAGCCTTCGAGCTTGGCGATCATCTGCTCCACCGGCCCGCCGGGCGCGGCCTGGATGATCACGAAGTTGATCAGCAAAATGCCGAACAGGGTCGGGATGATCAGCAGCAGTCGCCGAAAAATGTACGCCAGCATCTGATTACTCCGTGCCCACAGGGTCGGCTTGCAGTTGGGTTTCGACTTCTACCGCAGGTTTCGCGTCGGGTTTGACCCACCAGGTGTTAATGCCGATGTCGTACTTGGGGGAGACTTTAGGGTGGCCGATGTGGTTCCAGTACGCCACGCGCCAGGTCTTGATGTGCCAGTTGGGGATCACGTAGTAGCCCCATTGCAGCACACGGTCCAGAGCACGGGCGTGGGCCACCAGGCTCTTGCGCGAATCAGCGTTGATCAGGCTTTCCACCAGGTGATCGACCACCGGGTCCTTGAGGCCCATCGAATTGCGGCTGCTGGGTTTGTCTGCCGCGGCGCTCATCCAGAATTCGCGCTGCTCGTTGCCCGGCGAGTTGGACTGCGGGAAGCTGCCGACCATCATGTCGAAGTCCCGCGAACGCACGCGATTGACGTACTGCGAGACGTCGACACGGCGGATCACCAGGTCGATGCCGAGGTCGCTGAGGTTGCGCTTGAACGGCAACAATACGCGCTCGAATTCGGTCTGCGCCAGGAGGAATTCGATGACCACCGGTTTGCCGGTGGCGTCGACCATTTTGTCGTCGACGATTTTCCAGCCGGCCTCTTGCAGCAACTGATACGCCTCACGCTGTTGTGCGCGGATCATGCCACTGGCGTCGGTTTTCGGATTCTCGAAGGCTTCGCTGAACACCTGCGCCGGCAGCTGGCTGCGGAATGGATCGAGGATTGCTACCTGCTCTGCATCAGGCAGGCCGGTGGCGGCCATTTCCGAGTTTTCGAAGTAACTGCGGGTGCGCGCATAAGCGCCGTTGAACAATTGCTTGTTGGTCCATTCGAAGTCGAACAGCAGGCCGAGGGCCTGACGTACCCGCACGTCCTGAAACACCGGCCGGCGCAAATTGAAGACGAAGCCCTGCATGCCGGTCGGGTTGCTGTTGGCAATCTGTTCCTTGATCAGCCGCCCTTCAGTCACTGCCGGCACGTTGTAGGCGTTGGCCCAGTTTTTCGCGGCCATTTCCAGCCAGTAATCGAATTGCCCGGCTTTCAACGCTTCCAGCGCGACGGTGTTGTCGCGGTAATAGTCGGTGGTCATTACGTCGAAGTTGTAGAAGCCGCGATTGACCGGCAGGTCCTTGCCCCAGTAATCCTTGACCCGCTCATAACGCACCGAGCGTCCGGCCTTCACTTGGGTGACCTTGTACGGGCCGCTGCCCAAGGGGATTTCCAGGTTGCCCTTGTTGAAATCACGCTCGGCCCACCAGTGCTTCGGCAGCACCGGCAACTGACCGAGGATCAGCGGCAACTCGCGGTTGTTGGTGTGCTTGAACTTGAACAGCACCTTGAGCGGGTCTTCGGCGATCACTTCTTCAACGTCGGCGTAGTAGCCGCGATACATCGGTGAGCCTTCCTTGGTCAGGGTCTGGAAGCTGAATACCACATCGTCAGCGCGTACCGGGTGGCCGTCGTGAAACTTCGCTTCGGGCCGCAGATAGAAGCGTACCCAGCTGTTGTCGGGGGCCTTTTCGATCTGGCTGGCGATCAGACCGTATTCGGTGAACGGCTCGTCCAGACCCTGTTTGGCCAGGGTGTCGTAGATCAGGCCGATATCGTCCGCCGGCACGCCTTTGCTGATGAACGGATTGAGGCTGTCGAAACCGCCGAAGCCGGCTTGGCGGAAGATTCCGCCCTTGGGCGCGTCGGGGTTCACGTAATCGAAGTGCTTGAAGTCGGCGGGGTATTTCGGCGGCTCGTTGTACAGGGTCACGGCGTGTTGCGGGGCGGCACAGGCCAGCCCGGCGAACAGCAGACCGCTGGCCTGCACGAGCAGGGCGCGGATAGGCTTCATCGATCTTTCTCCGAAGATTTCAGCCACCACGCGCTCAGGCCCAGGGTGTAGGGCGGCGTGGTGACGAAGGCGAACCGGTTGCGGTACGCCAGACGGTGATAATTGAGGTACCAGTTGGGAATGCTGTAGTGCTGCCAGAGCAGCACGCGGTCCAGCGCTTTGCCGGCGGCGACCTGTTCATCGCGGGTTTGCGCGGCGAGCAAGTGTTCAAGCAGATGATCGACCACCGGGTTGGCGATGCCCGCGTAATTCTTGCTGCCCTTGACGTTTACCTGGCTGGAGTGGAAGTACTGCCATTGTTCCAGCCCCGGGCTGAGAGTCTGGTTGAGGGTCATCAGGATCATGTCGAAATCGAACTGGTCCAGACGCTGTTTGTACTGGGCGCGATCCACCGTGCGCAGGCGCGCGTCGACGCCGATGCTGTTGAGGTTCTCGATGTACGGCTGAAGGATTCGTTCCAGGTTCGGATTGACCAGCAGCAGCTCGAACCGCAGCGGCTGGCCGGCGGCGTTTTGCAGGCGCTGGCCGTTGAGCTTCCAGCCGGCCTCGGCCAGCAACGCCAGGGCCTTGCGCATGGTTTCCCGGGGAATGCCGCGCCCGTCTGTCTGCGGCAGCGTGAACGGCTCGGTGAACAGGCGCGCCGGCAGTTGATCCTTGTACGGTTTGAGCATCAGCCATTCATGACCGACCGGCAGGCCGACGGCGCTGAACTCGCTGTTGGGGTAGTAGCTGGTGGTGCGCTTATAAGCGTCGCTGAACAGGGTGCGATTAGTCCATTCGAAGTCGAACATCAGACCCAGGGCTTCACGCACCTTGATATCGGCAAAGGCCGGGCGCCGGTTGTTCATGAACAGGCCCTGGCTCTGGGTCGGGATCTGGTGCGGGATCTGCGCCTTGATCACGTCGCCGCGACGGATCGCCGGGAAGTTGTAGCCGTTGGCCCAGTTCTTGGCCTGATGCTCAATATAAATGTCGAATTCGCCGGCCTTGAACGCTTCGAAGGCCACATCGCTGTCGCGGTAGAACTCGACTTCCATGCGGTCGACGTTGTACTTGCCGCGATTGACCGGCAGGTCCTTGCCCCAGTAGTCCTTGACCCGCTCGAAAATCAACTGCCGCCCCGGCGTGACCGAGGTAATGCGATACGGCCCGCTGCCCAGAGGCGGCTCGAAGGTGGTGGCCTTGAAGTCGCGGCCCTTCCAGTAATGCTGGGGCAGCACCGGCAATTCGCCCAGACGCAGGATCAGCAACGGATTGCCGCTGCGCTTGAGCACAAACCGGATGCGCTGCGGATTGAGGATATCGACCCGCAGCACTTCCTGAAGAGCGGTGCGGTACAGCGGATGACCTTCCTTGAGCAGCAGGCGATAGGAGAACGCCACGTCGTACGCGGTGATCGGCGTACCGTCGTGGAACCGCGCTTGCGGGCGCAGGTTGAACACCACCCAGCTGCGATCTTCGCTGTACTCCACCGACTGGGCGATCAAACCGTAACTGGACGCCGGTTCGTCACCGGACGGCGCGTATTGCCCGGTGCCGACCATCAGTGGCTCGTTGAGCTCGTTGATGCCGTACTGCAGGAAATTCGCCGTGGTGACCGGGCTGGTGCCCTTGAAGGTGTAGGGGTTGAGCGTATCGAAGGTGCCAAACGCCATCACCCGCAAGGTGCCGCCCTTGGGCGCTTGCGGGTTGACCCAGTCGAAGTGGGTAAATCTGGCCGGGTACTTGAGCGTGCCGAACTGCGCATAACCGTGGCTTTCGGTGATCGTCGCGCTGACGGGGGAGCTCAAGGCCAGGCTGATCAGGAGCAGGAGGAGGGGACGCTTCAAGTCAGATCCGATCCAGGCGGCTTGGGCTTTGTGGGCCGTACAGTAACAGCTTGTATGGACAGGAAAAAGACAGGGGCTTAATGCGCGGTTAATTGTGGGAGCTGTCTGCGCCGATCTACGGAAATATCAAAAAATGACAGGCGAAAAAAAGCCCCTGAAATTCAGGGGCTCTTTGTCAGTGCGGCTGGTAGACCGTGAGCATCTGCCCAGGCTTGAGCGCCTTGCCGGCGCCCGGATTCCAGCGCTTGAGATGTTGCATCTCGACGTTGAAGCGCTTGGCCACCACGTACAGCGTGTCGCCACGTTTGACCTTGTATTGGGTCTGCTGTTTGGTGTCGTCCTTGTCTTTGGCCTTGCTGCTGGTCTTGCTGTTGGCCGCGATGACCGTATTGATGCGACCGCCACTGTTACGCGTCGGGGTGCGTTTGGTGGTGTCCTGCATGACCAGGGTCTGGCCGACCTTGAGGTTCTTGCCGGTCAGCTTGTTCCAGCGTTGCAGGTCCTTGACCTCGACCTTGTTGGCCTTGGCGATGGAACCGAGGTTGTCGCCGCGCTTGACCCGATAGGCGCGCTTGGCCTGGGCGATCTCGCTCGGATCGGCGCCTTCGAACACCGGTTTCAGCGAACGCGGGCTGATCAGCTCTTCAGGGCGCATGGTCTGCAGGCTGGCGGTCAGCAGTTGCGCCTTGGAGGTCGGCACCAGCAGGTGCTGCGGGCCGTCGATGGTGGTGCGCTGCTTGAACGCCGGGTTGAGCTGGAACAGCTCGTCTTCGTCGATGTTGGCCACCGCTGCGACCTTGGACAGGTCCATGCGCTGGTTGATTTCGACGACTTGGAAATACGGTTCGTTGGCGATCGGGTTGAGGTTCACGCCATAGGCTTCGGGCGTCAGCACCACTTGCGAGAGCGCCAGCAGTTTCGGCACGTAAGCCTGGGTTTCCGCCGGCAGTGGCAGGTTCCAGTAGTCGGTCGGCAGGCCGAGCTTTTCGTTGCGCTCGATGGCGCGGCTGACCGTGCCTTCACCGGCGTTGTACGCGGCCAGGGCCAGCAGCCAGTCGCCGTTGAACATGTCATGCAGGCGGGTCAGGTAGTCCATCGCTGCCGTGGTGGACGCGGTAATGTCGCGACGGCCATCGTAGAAGCGAGTCTGGCGCAGGTTGAAGTAGCGCCCGGTGGACGGGATGAACTGCCAGAGGCCCACCGCGTCGGCTCGGGAATAGGCCATCGGGTTGTAGGCGCTTTCAATGACCGGCAGCAGCGCCAGTTCCAGCGGCATGTTGCGTTCTTCGAGGCGCTCGACGATGTAATGAATGTAGAGGCTGCCGCGTTCGCCGGCGTTTTCGAGGAAGGAAGGGTTACTGGCGAACCACAGGCGCTGTTGCTCGATGCGCGGGTTCACGCCCAGACCTTCCTGCAGCTGGAAACCACTGCGCATGCGCTCCCAGATGTCCTGAGGCACCTGCGGGCTGGGCTTTTCCGACAGCCAGATGGGCTTCTGCTTGGCTCGCGCAGCAATGTTCGGCGTATGCGTCGCTTCAGTCTGCGGAGCATGGCTGGAACAGCCGGCCAGCGTGGCGGACACAGCCACCGCGATGGCTTGCGCCAGGCGGGTCAATGCATCTGAATTGACGGACTTACGTATGGATGACGACATTGGCTGGAAGTAAGTTCCGGGCAAAAATGTCGGGCGATTCTAGAAAGCGCACCCCCTGCGGTCAACCATTCAGAATTTTTGTACCAGGCGGCGAGCCACTCAGAACGTATCTTTCCATGCCCGCAGAGCCGCAAAAACCTCACTCGGCGCCCGGTTTTGAGGGCCGTTCCGTTCGTCCACTTTTTGTGTAACTAATATTTCACCGGTACGCAAAAACGGGTTTGTGAGTTTTTCCAGCGCAAGGGTCGAGGGCAGGGTCATGACACCGTTCTCACGTTGCCGGGTGACTTTTTCCAGACGGGCGGCGATGTCCCGGTTGTCCGGCTCCACGGCAGCAGCGAATTTCAGGTTGCTCAGGGTGTACTCGTGGGTGCAGTAGACCAGCGTGTCTTCCGGCAGCGCCGCCAGACGGCTCAACGACTGGTGCATTTGTTGCGGCGTGCCTTCGAACAGACGGCCGCAGCCGGCAGCGAACAGGGTGTCACCGCAAAACAGCAGGCCGTGATGGTAGTAGGCGATGTGTCCGAGGGTGTGGCCGGGAACGGCATAGACATCGAAGTCCCAGCCGAGCACGCGCACCGTGTCGTTGTCCTTGAGGGCCACGTCCCGCCCCGGAATGCTTTCGCTGGCCGGTCCGTAGACCGTGGCGCCGGTGGCCTTCTTCAGCGTCTCGACGCCGCCGACATGGTCGTGGTGATGGTGAGTGATGAGGATGTCGCCGAGCACCCATCCCGGATGCGCGTCGAGCCACGCCTGCATCGGGGCGGCATCGCCTGGGTCGACCACTGCGCAGCGCTGGGTGGCATGATCCTGTAACAACCAGATGTAGTTGTCGGTGAAGGCGGGCAGGGCACTGATCTGTATCATCGTCGAATTCGCCAAGCGGGTAACATTGGCGCATCTTAGAGGTTCCTGGCGTGTTGGAGAATGCAATGATCGATAAAGCGTTCGCTCAGGCCGATCCTGACTGGCTCGCGCTGATCGGTGCAGCCCGTGAATGGCTGTCCGGCCCCCTCGGGCAATTTCTGCTGGACGAAGAACGGCGCATGCTCGAAGACGAGCTGGGTCGGTTCTTCGGCGGTTATCTGGTGCATTACGGCCCGTCCGCCGAAACACCGCCGTCAGCGCCGCAGGTGCAGCGCAATGTGCGGCTCGGTGCGCCCTTGCCGGGCGTGGAGATCGTCTGCGAAGAACAGGCCTGGCCGTTGAGTGAGCACGCCGCCGATGTGGTGGTGTTGCAGCACGGCCTGGATTTCTGCCTGTCGCCCCATGGTTTGTTGCGCGAAGCGGCCAGCAGCGTGCGCCCCGGCGGGCATCTGCTGATCGTCGGCATCAACCCCTGGAGCACCTGGGGGCTGCGCCACGTGTTCGCCCATGACGCCTTGCATCAGGCGCGCTGCATCTCGCCATCGCGGGTGGCGGACTGGCTCAATCTGCTGGGCTTCGCGCTGGAGAAACGCCGCTTCGGGTGCTATCGTCCGCCGCTCGCTTCACCCAAGTGGCAGGCCCGTCTGGCCGGTTGGGAGCGCAAGGCCGGTGACTGGCAATTGTCGGGCGGCGGTTTCTATTTACTGGTCGCACGCAAGATTGTGGTCGGCCTGCGTCCGGTGCGTCAGGAACGCCGCGAGCCGATGGGCAAGCTGATTCCGCTGCCGATGGCCAAGGTCAACCGCCGGCGCGTCGAACCGTAAACCTTCTTTATATTTATGGCCGGGTATATCCCGGCCTTGGCCATCGTCGATCCGTGATCGGCGAGGCCACGCATTTTTTCTGGATAGACAGGCATGAGCGAAAGCGTCGATAGCGTAGAACTGTTCACTGACGGCGCCTGCAAGGGCAACCCCGGCCCGGGCGGCTGGGGCGCCTTGCTGGTGTGCAAGGGCGTCGAAAAGGAGCTGTGGGGCGGCGAAGCCAACACCACCAACAACCGCATGGAACTGCTCGGCGCGATTCGCGGCCTGGAAGCCCTCAAGCGTCCGTGCGAAGTGCTGCTGGTGACTGACTCGCAATACGTGATGAAGGGCATCAACGAATGGATGGCCAACTGGAAGAAACGCGGCTGGAAAACCGCTGCCAAGGAACCAGTCAAAAACGCCGATCTGTGGAAAGCGCTCGACGAGCAGGTCAACCGCCACAAAGTCACCTGGAAATGGGTCCGCGGCCACATCGGCCACCACGGCAACGAACGCGCCGACCAGTTGGCCAACCGTGGGGTGGATGAAGTTCGCGGTTACAAGCAGAGCTGAATCCTTCTCGCTGAAACACTCCCGGCGAGCGTGTTAACATCGCCGCTTTTGCACGATTGACCCCGTTGAGAGCTGAACACTGATGGCCACCAGATCCGTTGTACTCGATACCGAAACCACCGGCATGCCGGTGACCGACGGCCACCGGATTATCGAAATCGGTTGTGTCGAGCTGATCGGTCGACGTCTGACGGGCCGGCACTTTCACGTTTATCTGCAACCGGATCGCGAGAGTGACGAAGGCGCGATTGCCGTTCACGGCATCACCAACGAATTCCTGGTCGGCAAGCCGCGCTTCGCCGAAGTGGCCGACGAGTTCTTCGAGTTCATCAACGGCGCGCAGCTGATCATCCATAACGCGGCGTTCGACGTTGGCTTCATCAACAACGAATTCGCCCTGATGGGCCAGCAGGATCGCGCGGACATCACGCAGCACTGCACGATCCTCGACACCCTGATGATGGCCCGGGAACGTCACCCGGGTCAGCGCAACAGCCTCGATGCCCTGTGTAAACGCTACGGCGTCGACAACTCCGGTCGTGAGCTGCACGGCGCGTTGCTCGACTCGGAGATTCTCGCCGACGTCTACCTGACCATGACCGGTGGCCAGACCAGCCTGTCGCTGGCCGGCAACGCCTCCGACGGCAATGGCACGGGCGAGGGCGCGGACAACTCCGCCACCGAAATCCGCCGTCTGCCGGCAGATCGTCAGCCGGGGAGAATCATTCGCGCCACCGAAGCCGAGCTGGCCGAGCACCAGGTGCGCCTGGAAATCATCGCCAAGTCAGCTGGCGCCCCCGCGCTGTGGACTCAGTTGCTGGAAGCCGAAGCCCAGGCGTAATACAGAAAAGGATCGTCCAGACACTCAGCCGTGTCCGGACGATTCTTTTTTTGTCAGTACTGACAACTGGCCACCCTCGCCACATTGGCTCCGACCCTCTACCCTGAGGACATTGGCAGATCACTCTCCGCCGCCTCAGGACACTGAGCCTCATGTATAAAGATTTGAAGTTCCCGGTGTTGATCGTCCACCGCGACATCAAGGCCGACACGGTTGCCGGTGACCGCATCCGCGGCATCGCCCGAGAGCTGGAGCTGGAAGGTTTCAGTATCGTTTCGGCCACCGACTACACCGAAGGCCGGCTCGTGGCGTCGACCCACCATGGTCTGGCGTGCATGCTGATCGCCGCCGAAGATGCCAGCACCAACTCCCACCTGTTGCAGAACATGGCCGAACTGATCGGTCTGGCCCGGGTGCGGGCGCCGGATCTGCCGATCTTTGCCCTCGGCGAGCAAGTCACCCTGGAAAACGCCCCGGCCGATGCCATGGCCGAACTCAACCAGCTGCGCGGCATTCTCTACCTGTTCGAAGACACCGTGCCGTTTCTCGCCCGTCAGGTGGCGCGGGCAGCGCGCAAATACCTGGACGGCCTGTTGCCGCCATTCTTCAAGGCGCTGGTCCAGCACACCGCCGATTCCAATTATTCCTGGCATACCCCCGGTCACGGCGGCGGGGTGGCTTATCACAAGAGTCCGGTGGGGCAGGCGTTTCATCAGTTCTTCGGGGAAAACACGCTGCGCTCGGATTTGTCGGTCTCGGTGCCGGAGCTGGGCTCCTTGCTCGATCACACCGGGCCGCTGGCCGAGGCGGAAGCGCGAGCCGCGCGCAATTTCGGCGCCGATCACACGTTTTTCGTGATCAATGGCACCTCTACCGCCAACAAGATCGTCTGGCACTCGATGGTCGGGCGCGATGATCTGGTGCTGGTGGATCGCAACTGCCACAAGTCGGTGTTGCACGCGATCATCATGACCGGCGCGATTCCGCTGTACCTGTGCCCGGAGCGTAACGAGCTGGGGATCATCGGGCCGATCCCGCTCAGTGAATTCAGTCGTGAATCGATCCAGGCCAAGATCGACGCCAGCCCGTTGACCAAGGGCCGCGAACCGAAAGTCAAACTGGCGGTGATCACCAACTCCACCTACGACGGCCTCTGCTACAACGCCGAACTGATCAAGCAGAGTCTGGGCAACAGCGTCGAAGTCCTGCATTTCGACGAGGCCTGGTACGCCTATGCGGCGTTTCACGAATTCTTTGCCGGCCGTTACGGCATGGCCACCTCGCGCAGCGAGGACAGTCCGCTGGTGTTCACCACCCATTCAACCCACAAACTGCTGGCGGCGTTCAGCCAGGCGTCGATGATTCATGTGCAGGACGGCGGCGCGCGGCAACTGGATCGTGACCGGTTCAACGAAGCGTTCATGATGCACATCTCGACGTCGCCGCAGTACAGCATCATTGCTTCGCTGGACGTCGCCTCGGCGATGATGGAAGGGCCGGCCGGACGTTCGCTGCTGCAGGAAACCTTCGACGAAGCCCTGAGCTTTCGCCGGGCCCTGGCCAATCTGCGCCAGCACATCGCCGCTGACGATTGGTGGTTCTCGATCTGGCAGCCACCGGGTGTCGAGGGCATCGACCGGGTGCAGACCGAGGACTGGCTGCTGCAACCGGATGCGGACTGGCACGGTTTCGGCGAGGTCAGCGACGACTACGTACTGCTCGACCCGATCAAGGTCACTTTGGTCATGCCGGGCCTGACTGCTGGCGGCGCTTTGAGCGACAAGGGCATTCCGGCGGCCGTGGTCAGCCGTTTCCTCTGGGAGCGCGGGCTGGTGGTGGAGAAAACCGGTCTGTATTCATTTCTGGTGCTGTTCTCCATGGGCATCACCAAAGGCAAGTGGAGCACGCTCCTGACCGAACTGCTGGAGTTCAAACGCAGCTACGACGCCAACGTCAGCCTCGACACCTGCCTGAAGTGTGTCGCCCAGGAAGATCCTGTGCGCTATCGCGGCATGGGCCTGCGCGATCTGTGCGATCAGCTCCACGCCTGCTACCGCAGCAACGCCACCGCCAGACACCTCAAGCGCATGTACACGGTGCTGCCGGAAATCGCCATGAAACCGGCCCACGCCTACGACCAACTGGTGCGCGGCGAAGTCGAGGCGGTGCCGATCGATGAGCTGGAAGGCCGGGTGGCAGCGGTGATGCTGGTGCCGTACCCGCCGGGCATTCCGCTGATCATGCCCGGCGAACGTTTTACCGAATCCACGCGCTCGATCATCGAATACCTCAGGTTTGCCCGCACGTTCGACGCAACGTTTCCGGGGTTCGTGGTCGATGTGCACGGTCTGCAACACGAAGATGAGGGCAATGGGCGGCACTACACCGTCGATTGCGTCAAGGAATGAGGGCTTTTCCGAGTATGCAACCGGTCATGAATCCGAAATACCCAGGGCTGTCGGTGCGGGTCGCCGACGAGGGTTTTGCCGAATATATCTGGGGCAGCGATTTCAGCTTCGAGGTGGCCGCCTACGGCACGGCCGAAATCGGCAAGCCCGTGGCGCAATGGGCCATGACGCCCATCGTGCCGTATCGCAAGTGCTACGGCATCGATCCGGAGGAATTCAGCAACTTTCGCGATGCCGCCGACAGTGCGATTTTCATGGCGTACCTGGAAGATCAGCCGGTCGGGCATCTGGTGATCAGCACCAATTGGAACGGCTTCGCCCACATCGATGAACTGGCGGTGCACGCTCCGGCGCGGCGCCATGGTGTGGCCAAGGCCTTGCTCGACGTGGCGCAGTTCTGGAGCCGCAAGAAAAAACTGCCGGGGATCATGCTGGAAACCCAGAACAACAACCTCGGCGCCTGCCGCCTGTATGAGCGTTGCGGCTATGTGATCGGCGGCATCGACCATCTGCGTTATCGCGGCATCGATCCGAACACCGCCGAAGTGGCGTTGTTCTGGTATCGATTGTTCGATAACCCGCTGGAGCATCCGATCAGTTCGCCAGCATCGCCTCGGCTTGTTCCGTGACGATACCGAGCAGCGTCTGAATCGCCGCTGACGGCGTGGCGTGTTTGAAGGTCAGGGCATAGAGGCTGATCGGCACTACCGGCGACAGTGGGCAGACATCGAGACCGCTCGCCCGTGCACCGAGGGCGGTGAACGGATCGACGATCGCCAGGCCTTCGCCGGCCTCGACCATGCTGCGCATCATCTGGTGGGTTTGCACCCGGGTCTGGATGGTCGGCGCCGGGCGCAGGGCCTGGAGCTTGTTTTCCAAGGCCGGACTCAGCGGGTCCTGGCCTTCGAGGCCGACCATAGCCTGGCCGGCAAAGTCCTGCAGAGAAATGTATTTCTGCTTCGGTTGCAGCCAGCCGTGGGGCGCGAGCAATTGCAACTTGCCCTGGGCCAGCGGCTGGCAATGAATATCGGGATGTTGTGGGTCGTGGAGGCTCAGGCCCAGATCGCTGTCGCGCAGCAGCAGGTGGCGGACAATGTCGCGGGTCGGTTCGCTGAGCAGGGTGCAGGGCACGTCGGGCAAGCGACGGCGCAGGGCCGCGAGGCTTTTCGGCAGCAGTTGCTGGGCCAGCGGCGGGGTGCCGATGATCCGCAGGGGCGGGGCGAGGTATTGCTTGAGGCTGCTGGCCAGCCGTTGCACCGGTTCCAGCGCTTCATAGATGTGGCCGATCTCGACTTGCAGCGCCCGGGCCTCCGGGGTTGGCTGAAGTCGTCCGCGTACGCTGGCGAACAGCATGAAACCAAGCTGACTCTCGGCTTCGCGCAAACGCTCCTCGACCTCGGGCGCCGGGAGTTGCAGCCATTCGGCGGCGGTGCCCACGTGACCGGTCTGCAAAAGCGCCTGAATCACTTCGATATGACGTAAACGCATGCGTGAAGTCCATGTCCGGCCGTTGGGGTCAGTGGCTGAATCCTACCCCAACTCGGCGCGGATGACTTCTGCTCATAACGATCGGTTATGAAGCGACCGATGGCTCGGGTTCGCGGATCAGGGTGATGCCCGACTGAACCAGCAAAAACTCGTTGTCGTCGATCTTGTTGACGCGGTCGCCAATCGCCAGTTTGTAGGTGGTAACGGGCTCCGTGCCGGTGAAACCGTCTGCCGACGGGTTGGATTCCTGGAACTCATGCACGGAATAAACGCGGCCTTCCGCATCTCTTGCATGGAACTGACCGACGAGTACTACTGCCATCTGCTTAGAACCTCTGGAGATAAAACGCTTGATTTGCGGCTTGGTAGACCTTCATCGAGCTTGGTAAGTTTTCCTACAGGAAAAAAATATTCCAGACGCGGGAAATAACCTTCGACGTCTGGTGGAATCGTCATCGGATCATCTATAACTACTGGCTCCTCCCACGGACAGTCGAGAGTCTCCCAATGAGCAATGTCTATAACGTCGCAGTAGTGGTCGGCAGCCTGCGCAAGGCGTCCATCAACCGCAAGGTCGCCTTGGCGCTGGCGGAACTGGCACCGGCCAATCTCAAGCTGAACATTGTCGAAATTGGCGATCTGCCACTCTACAACGAAGACATCGACGGCGATTCACCGCCGGCAGCCTACAGCACTTTCCGTCAGAAAGTGGCTTCATCCGACGCTCTGCTGTTTGTCACTCCGGAGTACAACCGCTCGGTGCCGGCGCCTTTGAAGAATGCCATTGACGTCGGTTCGCGGCCGTATGGCAAGAGCGCCTGGAGCGGCAAACCGGGGGCGGTAATCAGCGTTTCGCCGGGTGCCATCGGCGGTTTCGGCGCCAACCAGCATCTGCGCCAGTCCTTTGTTTTCCTCAACGTGCCGTGCATGCAGCAGCCGGAAGCCTACCTGGGCGGCGCGGGCACGGCATTCGATGAGGCGGGCAAGCTGAACGAATCGGTGAAACCGTTCCTGCAAAGTTTCATCAATGCCTTTGGTGAGTGGGTGGCGCAGCACAAGAAGTGATTCGCTGTTTTTTCTGACAAGATCGATACCCTGTGGGAGCGAGCTTGCTCGCGATATCGGTGTATCAGCTGACACTTCAGTTGAATGACACGCCGCCATCGCGAGCAAGCTCGCTTGTATGTTTAGACTTGAAGGGGTGGGCGGGACTAAAAGCTCGATTCCGACTCTAGCCAGTACGGACCGTGGGAGACTTCTCGTCCCGCCCTTTCT
>NZ_NEII01000021.1:0-33672 GCF_002112685.1 Pseudomonas sp. R15(2017) | reverse complement strand
GTGTTGTTCGATGAGGTGCCGCCGCAAGCCTCCAGCGACGAACTCTTCAGCCAGCTCGATGGCGACGGCAACGGCAGCGTCACCGCCACCGAACTGAACAGCGCGCTGCAGGCCAGCGACGGCACCTCATCGAACAACACCGACACCGCCGCCGCCCTGCTCAAAGTGCTGGACAGCGACAGCAGTGGAAACGTCAGCAGCGACGAACTGAAAGCTGCACTGCATACAGGCCGTGAGCGCCCGGATGACGAACAGACCGCCAGCAATACTCAAACCACCACCGAAGCGCTGAACCGCATGATTGCCAATCTGAGCAAGCAGTACTCGCTCGAAAGCACCGCGTCGGTGGGCAAGTATTTGAATGTGGCGACTTGAGATTGGGTGAGGATTTGAGGGACGACTGAGGTTGGCTGGGTGAGTGGTTTGCTTCGACTTAGCGGTGTGTCATCAAAGCGCCCCTCACCCTAGCCCTCTCCCGGAGGGAGAGGGGACTGACCGAGGTGTTTGGAGAGATACGCCGACGTGAGATACCGAGGTGAACTCAGGTTTTGAAACACATAAGTTCACTACTGCCAACGCGCCCGCGCCTGCTCCTCATCGACATTGGCACCAGCACCAGAATCTGCTTTCGCTTTGGCTTCCCACCACTCAACACAATGAGCGTTAGCTCGAGTACCGCTTTTGACGTACCGGCCCCGTTGGGAGGCTGAGTGGAGGGATTTATCCGGGGGTGGGAGCGCAGCGACCGTGCGGCGCAGCCGCATGCATCGAGAGGAGGTGCAGCGAAGCAAACCGTAGGCGATGCCCCCGGATGAATCCCGGAGCGAAGGAACGCCGAGCCACAGCGAGGCGCCGGACGTTGGGGCAAGCCCTTTTGGTTCCTTTTGGGGCGTTTGCCAAAAGGGACTCGCCGTAAGGGCGAAACCGCCAGCCGCAGCACCCGAAGAAACGGATATGTACACAGTCAACCCAAAACCTGGTCGGCCCAAAGGCCGCCAAGTCCAAAGCCTCAAACCCGAGCCTGACTCTTACTCCAATCCGTCAACAAACTATAAGCAACAGCCAAAAGCGTAGGCCCGATAAACAACCCGATAAACCCAAACGCAATCAACCCGCCAAACACCCCAAGCAACACAATCACCAACGGCAGATTCCCGCCCCGGCTGATCAGATATGGCTTGAGCACGTTATCCACGCCACTGATGATGAACGTCCCCCAGATCCCGAGAAACACCGCCATCCCGTACTCGCCCTTCCAGGCCAGCCACGCCGTGGCCGGAATCCACACCAGCGGCGGTCCCATCGGAATCAGACTGAGCAGGAACGTCACGATCCCCAGCACCAGCGCCCCCGGTACCCCGGCAATCAGGAAACCGATCAGCGCCAGCACCGCTTGCGCCGCCGCCGTACCGATCACCCCGTTGACCACCCGTTGCACGGTACCGGCCACCAGATCGATGTAGTACCCGGCCCGGTCACCGATCAGGCGTTGCAGCAGACTGTGCACGAACGCCGCCAGTCGCGGCCCGTCGCGGTAGAAAAAGAACACGAAGACAATGCTCAGGGTCAGCTCGAGAATCCCGCTGCCGATCTGCGCACTGCGCGCCAGCAACCAGTTGCCGACCTGCCCCAGATAGGGTTTGACCGTCACCATCAGCGCCGCGCCCTGCTGATCGATGCTGTTCCAGATCCCGACAAGACGCTCACCCACCAACGGCACGCCGCCCAGCCAACTCGGCGCCTCAGGCAATCCGTCGACCTGCACATCCTTGATGAACGCCGTGGCATCACGCACGTGATCGGCCAGATTGAACCCCAGCCACACCAGCGGCCCCGCCACCAGCAACATCCAGCCCATGGTCAGGACCAGCGCCGCGAGGGATTCCCGGCCATTGAGCCAGCGGGTCAGCAAGCGCATCAGCGGCCAACTGGCAAACGCCAGCACCGCGCCCCAGAACAGCGCCGACCAGAACGGCGCCATCACCCAGAAACTGGCACCAAACAACACCAGCAACAGGATCTGCACCAGCAGACGATCATTATTGGGCATGTGAAATCTCGAAAAAAATCAGTCAGGCAAAGAGTAGGCGAACACGTCGAGCGTGTCCGCCAAAGACACCTTATCGCAACAGATCGATGCGCAGACCTTCGCCGTCGACACTGCCGGTTTCCATTCGCGCGGCGCGCACGCCCTGCCCGATCAGCGCCTGCCGCCAGGCCTCGGCCTTGGGCCCGGACACCGTCACCCGCAACGTGGTGTCGAGGTTCAAGCCACGGGACAGCAAGCGCAGCCAGGTGTCATCCGGATCGCCGGCCAGTTTTGGAAAATCCAGTTCGCCGGTGCTTTTCAGTTCCCGCAACAGCGTGGCCGAGGTCGGCAGCAGCTCACCGAGCGGTGCCAGTGCTTCAAACTGTTCAACGTGCAGATAAGCTTTGCGATTGCCGCGGGTGATGCTGTACAGCGCCACCAGCGTGTTGTCGCGCGGGGCCGCGAGCCTCAACAGCAGATAGGCCTGCTGCTCGTCGGCACCGTACAGCTTGGCGTTGCCGAACACCTCGTTGGCCCACAGGCTGCTCTCGCCGCAATCCCGGGCCTGGCACCAGAACAACAGCTGGGCGTCCTGCTTTTGCAGCGCTTCGCGAGCGAGGGTGAAAGCTTCGGTGGCGGAATGTTCCGGCGGCAATTCATAGGTCACCGAGGTGGTTTGCCCCCGGGCGCTGACCTGGCCGTCGAAACGCAACTGGCCGCTGATCTTGCGGATCGAGCCGAGCGGGTAGATCCGCTCCAGCTCCACGGCGGGGCGATAGTCGACGATCTGTGCATCGGCCACACGCGGCACGATCGGCAGGTCCTGACTGCCCGGCAGGTCGGCAGCGAATAGAAAGGGACTGAAACAGCACAGCGCCAGCAGACTGATAGATCGCATGGACAGGCTCATCGCAGGGGCATGGCCTGGGTGCCTTGAGGGCAGTTCGAAGTCGCAGCGGTGTAGAAATCCATCTTGGTTGTCTCCCATTTCAACCTGCCCAGCCTCGACAGTTGCCGGGAGCAAGTCAAGGAATGGCGAAGAACCGATTGAAACAGTCTGCGACAAGGTCGGCCCCGGCCTCATCGTTCAGGTGCAGATGGTGCCCGCCCGGCAGCTGTTCCCGGTCAAAGGGTAGACGCTCCAGCAGCTCCGAATGTTTGGCCAGCATGCCGTCAGCGGCAACCACCAATTGCGCGGGGCAGGCAATGCGCTGGACGAACGCCATCGCCTGCTCCTGGGTCAGGCGCAGCGGCGATGGCAGGGTCAGGCGGTTGTCGGTGCGCCAGGTGTAACCGCCGGGCACCGGCATCAGACCGCGCCGGGCCAGCAGTTCGGCGGCTTCGCGACTGACCGCCACCAGCCCTTTCATCCGCGCCTCGATGGCCCGGTCGAGAGTGTTGTAGACCGGTTTGCGCTTTTCTCGAAGATCGAGCTGCGCCTGCAGGGCCATTCCCATACGCTCGGCGGCGTTCTCGCCTTTGTCGGTAGGAGGAATTACCCCGTCGATCAACGCCAGATGGGTGATGCGTTCGGGCAACGAGCCAGCCAGCACCAGCGAAACAATGGCGCCCATGGAGTGCCCGAGCAGGCCGAAACGCTTCCAGCCCAGTTGTTCGGCGACCTGCAGCACGTCATGGGCGTAATCCCACAGTGCGTAACCGGCGCCGTTCGGCCGGTGCCCGGAATGCCCGTGACCGGCCATGTCCAGCGCCACGATGCGCAAGCCTTTGAGCTTGGGCGCCAGGCGGGCGAAGCTGTTGGCGTTGTCCAGCCAGCCGTGCAGGGCGATCACCGGCAACCCGTCTTCCGGGCCGAACAGGTGCGCTGCCAGTTCGATATGCGGCAGGCTCAGGCGCACTTCTTCGACGGCGGGGTTCATGCGCAATCCTTGTCTTGCCGGCGCTCCCAGCGATTGAACAGGTTTTTCAGCAATTGTGCGGTGTCCTGCGGACGCTCAAGCGGAAACATATGGCCGCCGGGCACGGTCAGCGACTCGCCTTGAGGCAGGCGCCCGACGAACCGGGTGTGGTGGTTCATCACCACGCGGCTCTTGTGCCCGCGCACCACCGCCAGCGGTACTTTCAATTGCCGGGTATGCGCAGGACTGGTGTGCGGCACGCCGCGATAGATGCTGATCTCGGTTGCAGGATCGAAGCGCAGGCGCAGTTTGTCGCCGACCTTGTGCAGACCGTGCTGCAGGTAGGCATCGAAACATTCCGGATCAAAGCTGCGAAACAACGTCTTGCCGGCAAAATAACCACGGGCACTGTCCAGATCGGCAAACTCTTCGCGCCGCCCCAGCGTGCGGCCGGCCGGGGTCAGTTTGTCGATGAAACCAAAGCGCTTGGCGGCGCGGATCACCCATTGATCGGTGCGGGTCAGCACCGGCGAGTCGAGCATCACCACGCCCCGATACAGTTCCGGGCAACGCAGTGCGGCGTGCAAATGCAGCATGCCGCCGAAGGAATGGCCAACACCCCACACTGGTTCATCTTGTTGTTGCAGGTGATGGATGAGTTCGTCGACCAGGTGGTACCAGTTGTCACCCGCCGGGAAACGCGGGTCATGGGCGTGTTGTTCCAGATGCGCGACCCGGTACTCGGGCGCCAGCGCCGCGAACAGTTTGCCGTAGGTACCCGAAGGGAAACCGTTGGCGTGGGCGAAGAAGATCGGTTGCGACATACCGGCAAATCCATGAGCGGAAAACAGGCGTTGATTGTCCGTAAGACCGCGTCCCACAGCAATGACCGTAACTGCCAGGAATGATGACAGTCCGGTCAGGGCTATGACGCTCGCGCCATCAACGTGCCGGCGGTTGTTCTCCCAGCGGCACCACCGCCATGGTCAGGCGCGATACACAACTGGCCTTGCCTTCATCGCTGGTCAGGCGAATGTCCCAGACGTGGGTGGTACGGCCGATGTGGATCGGTTTGGCCACCGCCGTCACCCGCCCGCTGCGCAGACCACGCAAGTGGTTGGCGTTGATTTCCAGGCCCACGCAATAGAACTTGCTGGCGTCGATGCACAGGTAACTGGCCATCGAGCCGACCGTCTCGGCCAGCACCACAGAGGCGCCGCCGTGCAGCAGGCCGTAAGGCTGGTGAGTGCGATGGTCGATGACCATGCTGGCCGTCAGCGATTCCTCGTCGAAGGCTTCGAAGCGGATGTCCAGCACTTCGCCGATGGTGTTTTTCTGGATTGTGTTCAACTGCTCGATGTTCGGAGTGGTGCGCCACAAGGTCATCGCAGGCTTCCTTTGTTGTTTTGATCGACGCTCAATCCTGCCACAGCACCGCCTCGCTGCGCTCGCTCCATTCTTCGAAACGTGCTCCGTAGGTGTCTTCGATGATGTTGCGTTTAATCTTCAAAGTCGGCGTGAGGAAGCCGTTCTCCACCGCCCAACTGTCCTTGACCACCACCAGTCGGCGCAGGCGCTCGTGCTTGTCGAGGACGGCGTTGACCTCCTCCAGCAATTTTTCCAGGCTCGAATGCAGCGGCGCGCGGGGCTCTTCCCGGCCCACGGCCGACAACACGCACAACCCTAGCGGCGCGCTCAGGCCGTCGCCGACCACGCAGACTTGTTCGATCCGCGAATGCACCGCCAGCCGATTTTCGATCGGCGCCGGGGCGACGTACTTGCCCTTGCTGGTCTTGAAGATTTCCTTGAGCCGCCCGGTCAGGCGCAAACGTCCTTCAGCGTCCTGCTCGCCCTTGTCGCCGGTGCGCAGGAAACCGTCTTCGGTGAGGGTCTCGGCGGTTTTCTGCGGTTCCTTGAAATAGCCGAGCATGTTCGCCTGGCTGCGCACCTGCACTTCGCCGGACTCGTCGATCCGCACTTCAACTTCGGGGCACGGCCGGCCAATCCAGCCTTCCTTGTATTGCCCCGGCAGGCAGATGTGCGAATACCCGCAGCTTTCGGTCATGCCGTAGACCTCCAGCACGTCGAGCCCGAGTTTCTGATACCAGCGCAACAGGGTCAGCGGCACCGGCGCCGCGCCAGACAGCGCTACGCGCAAGGCATCCAGCCCCAACCCCGCCAATACCTTGTGGCCGATCCGCTTGCCGATGAAGGGCAGACCGAGCAGGAAATCCAGACGTTTCGCCGGGATCTTGCTGTAGACGCCCATCTGGAACTTGGTCCAGATCCGCGGCACCCCGAACATCGCCGTTGGTCGCGCCCGCTTGAGATCGGCAAGAAAGGTGTCGAGGCTCTCGGCGAAAAACACCGTTTGCCCGGTGTAGATCGACGCCAGCTCAACGAACATCCGCTCGGCCACGTGGCACAGCGGCAAATACGACAGCAGCCGGTCGTTCTCATTGAGTCCGAACAGCTGCGTGCCGCGCGTCGTCGCGAACCCGAGATTGGCGAAGCTGTGCATCACGCCCTTGGGCAGGCCGGTGGTGCCGGAGGTGTAAATGATGGTCGCCAGTTGCTCGGCGGCGGGACGCGGATCGTCCTGGATCGGTGAGCTGCGTTGCAGGTCATCCCAGTTGAAATCGAACGTGCCCGGCGGATGCAGCGGCAGGCTGACGGTGGTCAGGCCCGCCGGCACGCCTGGCGACATACCCGGCCAGTCATCGAGTTTGCCGATGAACGCCAGCACGCTTTCCGAGTGGGTCAGCACCTGATTCACCGATTCGGCGGTGAGGTTCGGATAGAGCGGCACCGAAACGTGCCCGGCCATCCAGATCGCCAGATCGGCGATGATCCAGTGCGCGCAGTTTTTCGAGATCAGGGCGATGTGGCTGCCTTGCGGCAATTCCCGGGATCGTAACCAGTGTGCGGCGCAGCGGGCCTGATGGCCGACGTCGGCCCAGGTCAGTGTCTCGACCTGCCCGCCGCCGATCGGCTGCACCAGAAAACGCTGACGCGGGTGCCGGGCCTCGCGCTCATAAAACACGTCCAGCGGCAAACGGAAGGCGGAAGACATTCGACTCGCTCCTGTTTTTTGGTCTGGAGCAAGCGTAGTCAACCAAGCAAGTGCTTGGTTGACTATTTCATACAAAAAATTTCAGGGATGTTTAAGGCTGTTGAGCGTCATCGAGCCGATCAGCAACTCGCTGTGTTCAAGCTCGGCCAGCCCGGCGGTGCTGACCTTTTCCGGTGGGTAGCCGGCACCGTGTTGCAGGTAGCTGAGCAGATTGCCCACCAGCGGATTGTGGCTGACCAGCAGCACGTTGCTCACCGACACCAGTTGCTCGGCCACGCGGTCCGGGTCAACTTCCGGCGTCAGCCACTCGACCGTACGGATCTCAGGCTCGAAGCCAAGGGCTTCGCGCACCAGTTGCGCCGTCTGCTGCGCCCGCAGGTAAGGGCTGGCGTAGATGGCGGTCAGCGGCTGGCCGATCAAGCGGGCCGCGCTGCTCAACACTTCCTGGCGACCGTGGGCGGTCAGCTCCCGCTCGGAATCCGGGCGCGAGCCGTAGGGCTCGGCCTCACCGTGACGCAATACCCAGAGTTTCATAGCTTGGGTTCCTCATCCCGAACCGGATGCGGTGCCGGCGCGACGACGTGTGGCGCCTCACCTTCCGGCGTACGCGGCGCCGGCCAGTCGGCGAACGGCCAGGGTTTCTGGTCGCTGTGGAAGCTGCCGAAACGGCCGATCTGCGCCAGAAACTGACTCAGGCTGTCGCCGAAATTCATCAGGCTGACGCTCGGGGCGCCATAGATCAAACGATAGATCAACTGCACCAGCACCACCGCGCCGAGGATGAACTGCGCTACCTGCCAGACCAAGATGTAAACAATCATCCACAACACCCGCAGGAGGATGGATTCATATTTGGCTTCGGTTTTCGGATCGTTCATGGCCTGCTCCCTGCTGAATCAGTTGAAACCACTGGTGGAAATAAAGTCGACATCGGTTTTCGGTTCGGCACGCATCAGCAGACCGATCACCTGCTCAAGCGTGCGCCCTTCGAACAGGATTGCATGCAGTCCGGCGACCAGCGGCATGTAAACGCCGACCTCCTGGGCCTTGGCCTTGAGCACTTTCAGGGTGTTGACGCCTTCGGCCACCTCACCCAGGCGCGACACCGCTTCGTCGAGGCTCAAGCCCTGACCGAGGGCAAAACCGACCTGGTAGTTGCGGCTTTTCGGCGACGAGCAGGTGACGATCAGATCGCCGACCCCCGCCAGACCGAGGAAGGTCATCGGGTTGGCGCCCTGATTCACCGCAAACCGGGTCATCTCGGCCAGGGCGCGAGTGATCAGCATGCTCTTGGTGTTCTCGCCCATCTCCAGTGCCACCGCCATGCCGGCGATGATCGCGTAGACGTTTTTCAGTGCGCCGCCCAGTTCCACACCGAAACGGTCGGCGCTGGCGTAGACGCGGAACGTGCGGCCATGCAATGCGGCCTGCACGGCTTTGCAGAGTTCTTCATCTTCGCTGGCGACCACGGTGGCGGTCAGCGCGTGTTCGGCGATCTCTCGCGCAAGGTTCGGCCCGGACAGCACGCCGATGCGCGCCTCGGGGGCGATCTCTTCGAGGATCTGGCTCATCAGTTTGAAGGTGTGGGCTTCGATGCCCTTGGTCAGGCTGACCAGCATCTTGCCGCTCAGGCGCTCGGCATGTGCCGCCAGAACCGTGCGCAGCGCGCTGGACGGCAACGCCACAAAACACAAATCGCAGGCGTCGAGGGTTTCCTGCAGGTCGGTGACCGCAGTCACGCCCGGCAGAATCTTGATGCCTTTGAGGTAACGCGGGTTCTCGCGATTGACCCGGATGGCCTCGGCCTGTTCGGGGTCACGCATCCACTGCCGGACTTGATGGCCGTTCTCGGCCAACAGATTGGCCACGGCGGTACCGAAACTTCCGCCTCCCAGGACCGCAATCGGGCGCTGTTCAGTCATATGTAATCCGTTAATCCATACCAGTGGCGATGCCGGCATTATACGGAGCGTCCCCTTCTCGGACAGCCCCGGCGTCAATTACCCGCACATGGAGGAAGAAGACCAATAAAACCGAGGAAAATGCCTGCAACGTGACTGGAAAAGTCGTCGACCTCGGTTAACATGCGCGCCAATTCTTTGCTATCAAGGCTGCGTCGTGTTTTCTGGCCCCCCTTCTCCGCGTTCGTCCCTGCTGCTGGCGCTGCTGTTCAGCCCGGTGCTGCTGGCGGACGACCTGTTTGTCGACAGTGAGGCCTTGCCGCAGATCCTGACCGCCACGCGGCTGAAACAGTCGCCGGCGGAAGTCCCCGGCAGCATGACCGTGCTCGACAGCGAACTGATCAGCGCCAGTGGCGCCCGGGACATCAGCGAACTGCTGCGCCTGGTGCCGGGGATGATGGTCGGCAACATCAGCGGCAATCAGGCGGCGGTGAACTATCACGGGACCAACGCCAGCGAAGCCCGGCGCATGCAGGTGTTGATCGACGGCCGCTCGGTGTACCGCGCCGGTCTCGCGACGGTGGACTGGAGCGACATTCCGGTGGCCATGGAAGATATCGAGCGCATCGAAGTCTTTCGCGGCCCGAACACCGTCAGCTACGGCGCCAACGCGCTGATGGCGGTGGTCAATATCATTACCCGCAATCCCGCTGACAGCCATGGCACGCGACTGAAGCTGACGCGCGGCCAACGCGGCATCAACGACTTCTATGCCAGCCAGAGCATCGGCTGGAATGGCGGCGATCTGCGTCTGTCACTGTCCGGCCAGGAAGACGACGGCTTCGACAGCGACCGCACCGGCGCCGATTACCGCGACAACCGCCGCTTGAACCGCTTCAGTCTCGCCGTCAGCCAGACCCTGAGCGACAACCAGAGCCTGGACTGGCAGATCAACGCCAAAGACGGGACCAATCAGCGGCCTTACACCTACCGCCCGGTGTTCTCCGGGATTACTGCTGCCGGGAACAATTCCGACGTGGTTGCCAAGGACTACGCCGGTTCGGTGCGCTGGAATCTGGATCTCAATCCCGATCACAGCCTTTACGTGCAAGGCTCGGCGCAACACTGGGATCGCCAGCAGACCTGGCGCGCCTGTGACGCCGAAGTGTCGTTCAGCCCGCAGCTGACGGAGCTGTGGCAGCTCAACCCGAACTACACCGAACGTCTGGCCCGCAACATGACGCTGTTCACCGGCCCCGGCGCACCCGCCGGCACGCCGCAGGAAATGACCCTGGCCAATCAGGTGCTGGACCAGTGGCGCAACGGTGCGCGCCAGACCCTGTGTGGCGACATCGACCAGAGTGCCCGGGAATCGCGTTACGACCTGGAGTTGCAGGACACCCTCAGCCTGTCCGATAGCCTGCGCCTGGTCAGCGGCCTGAACTATCGTTACGACCGGGCCGATTCCGAGACCTATTTCAACGGCACGCTGGACGACACCACCTGGCGCGCCTTCGGCCAACTCGAATGGCGCGCCAGCGAACACTGGCTGCTACAGGGCGGCGCCATGTTCGAAGACACGCAATTGATCGGCAGCTCATTGACGCCCCGGTTTGCGGTCAATTACCTGATCAATCCACGCCACAGCCTGCGCGCGGTGTATTCAGAGGCCATCCGTTCGCCGGACATGTTCGAGAACAACGTCAACTGGAGTTATCAGGTGACCAACCTGCGGCCCGCCGCCTATGGCCAGTCTTCGGCCCGCTACTTCGTCAAGACCAGGGGCCCCGGCGATCTGGACCAGGAGCACATGCGCTCGCGGGAGCTGGGCTACAACGGCTACTTCCCGGAGTGGGGCCTGGCGCTGGACGTAAAGCTGTTCTACGACGAAATCACCGGGATGATCAGCGAACCGCTGCGCAACAATCAGTACATCGCCAGCAATGCCAACGATTCGCGCTTTCGCGGCACCGAAACGCAACTGGACTGGCGCCTGAGTGCGGCCGACCGCTTGCGCCTGACCTACGCCTTCGTCGACGCCGAGGCGAGCAATCCGCTGGATCAGCAGTTCACCGCACGCAACAGCGGCTCGGCGGGCTGGCTGCGCGATTGGGGCCACGGCTGGAACAGTGCCCTTTTCTATTACGGTGACAACGCGCTCAACGGTTACCGCTTCGAGCGGGTCGATACGCGGATCGCCAAACACATCGCCCTGGGCAAGGCCCAACTGCAACTGGCCGGGGTGCTGCAGCAACGCCTCGATCATGAGCCGACCACCTTCGTCGACAACAATTACGACGAACGCCGCGTGGTGTATTTCAGCGCCGAGCTGGAGTTCTAGATGCGTTACGCCATGTCACGGAAGATGCCAACGCTCGGCCAATGGCTGGCCGGGCTGTGTCTGTTCCTGACAGCATGGCTGCATGGCGTGGCGGTGCAGGCGGCCGACATTCTGCTGACTGGCGCCGAAGAAAGCCCCGGCGTGCAGTCCTTCGTCCAGGCCCTGAGCGAACTGCGCCCGACCGACCGCGTACATTTCCAGCCACTGGCCAGCCTGCCGGCGCCGGGCAAGCTGCCGTCGAGCCTGCGCCTGATCCTGCTGGATCTGCCGAGTCTCGACTGGCGCATGCAGGAAAGCCAAGGGCCGGCAACTTTGGTTCTGCGTATCAGCCGTTTGCAGGCCCGGCAACGCTTCGGCGAAGCACAACCACCCCACTTGAGCCTGCTGTGGGCCGATCCACCGCTGAGTCGTCAGTTGCAATTGATCCGGCGGATTCTGCCCCAGGCCGCACGCGTCGGGGTGCTGTTCGACCAGCACAGTGAGTTTCTGCTCAAGGAGCTGCAATCGGCCGCCCAGCCGCTGAGTCTGCAAATCGTCCCGCAACGCTGGGATAACACTCACGACAGCCGCCCCTTGCAGACCGTGCTAAAAAACAGCGACGTCTTGCTGGGCCTCGACGATCCCGATCTGTACAACCCGAAAACCGCAAAAAATCTGTTGCTCAGCAGTTACTCTCGGCAACTGGCGCTGGTCGGGCCGAATATCGCGTTCGTCCGTGCCGGCAGCCTGGCCAGTACCTACAGCGATCAGAACGACTGGCTGGCCGTCCTCGACGAATTGCTCGACCGGCCTCCGGCCACCTGGCCGCGCACGCTCTACCCCGGGCGTTTTAAAGTCTCAAGTAATGCGCAGGTGGCTCGTTCCCTAGGGATAGAACCGATCAATGAAGCGTCTGTCGCCGCAGAGCTGGCCGAAGGAGAGCGCCGCCCATGATTTTCCGCCGTTGGGACATCAACACCCGCACCCAGTTGATCAGCCTGGGCCCTGCGCTGTTGCTGACCTTGCTGCTGATCAGCTTTTTCACCTTCGTGCGCATTCAGGATTTGCGTCAGGAGCTGAATCACACCGGCCAGTTGATCGCCAACCAGCTCGCACCGGCCACCGAGTACGGGGTGATTTCCGGCAACAACGAAGTGCTGGAAAGCCTGCTCAAGGCCACGCTGGCCACGCCGAACGTGCGGTTTCTGGAAGTGCAGGACAGCGCCAATCGGATTCTCTCTTACGTCGAACAGCCGGCGGATGCGCACAATCGTCCGCATCAGGTCGAGGTGTTCCAGGCGCCGGTGCGGCTGCAACGCATCGCCTTGCACAATGATTTCTTTCAGGACGGCAAGAGCAGCCCCGGCGTGGCCAGCGAGGACTATCTGGGACGGGTGATCGTCGGTCTGTCGAATGACGCGTTCAGTCAGCGCCAACAGGAAATTTTGCTCAAGGCCGGGATTCTCGCGTTGTTCGCCCTGCTCTTCACGTTCGTCCTGGCGCGGCGGCTGGCCGGCAGTCTGTCGCAGCCGATTCGCGACATCGGCAATGCGGTCAAGGCGATTCAGGACGGCGATTACAAGACCCCGCTGCCGATCGTCGATGACACCGAGCTGGGCGCCCTGTCCCAGCACATCAACAACCTGGCCCAGGCGCTGGAACAGGCCAGCCGCGAGCAGCATCAGGCGATGGCGCAACTGATCCAGACCCGCGAAGAGGCGGAGAAAGCCAACAATGCCAAATCGGATTTCCTGGCGATGATGAGCCATGAACTGCGCACACCGATGAACGGCGTCTTGGGCATGCTGCAATTGCTGGAAACCACCGACATGACCGAAGAGCAGGTCGAGTATGCGGCGCTGGCTTCCGAGTCCACCGAGCATTTGCTCAAGGTGATCAACGACATTCTGGATTTCTCGCGCATCGAGCGTTCGGAACTGGAGCTGGAGCACATTCCGTTCAACCTCGCCGACCTGATCGGCGCCTGCGCCCATTCCTTCCAGCACAGCGCGGCGCAACGCGGGCTGGCCCTGCAACTGCGGATCCCCGATGACATGCACGACTTGCAGGTACAGGGCGATCCGACGCGGATCCGGCAGATTCTGGTCAACCTGGTGGGCAATGCCTTGAAGTTCACCGAGCAGGGGCGCGTCAGCATCGAGGCGCAATGGCAATCGCTGGATCACGAATTGCTGTGGTTCACCTGCGCGGTGCGTGACAGCGGCATCGGCATTTCGTCAGAGAGCCTGGAACTGATGTTCAACGCGTTCCAGCAGGCCGACAGCTCGATTTCCCGTCGATATGGCGGCACCGGTCTGGGCCTGCCGATTGCCCGCACGCTCGCCGAACGGATGGGCGGCACCTTGCGCGCCCAGAGTGAAGAAGGTCGCGGCTCGGTGTTCACCCTGGAAATACCACTGGCCTTATATAAGCAGGCGCTGCCCGCGCTTGCCGCACCGCGCACATTGAACGGTGCAAGTCACGGCGAAGGCCGAAATGTGCTGCTGGTCGAGGACAACCCGGTCAACCAGACGGTGATCGAAGCGATGTTGCGCAGCCTGGGCTTTACCGTCAGCGTCGCCACCGATGGCGTGCAGGCGGTGCGCAGTGCCGGGGACAGCCGTTTCGAAGCGATTCTGATGGATTGCCGCTTGCCGCTGATCGACGGTTACGAAGCGACCCGGCGGATCCGGCAGCTGCCCGGCTGCGGCCAGGTGCCGATCATCGCCCTGACCGCCAATGCTTTACAGGGCGACCGGGAAAACTGCCTCGCGGCGGGCATGAACGATTACCTGGCCAAGCCATTCAAACGCAATGATCTGCAGCAGATTCTGCAGCGATGGGTGCAGTAACGGGGCCCTTTCGAGCATCTGCGACTGGCGTGAAAAGCGAAAGTGCGGCAGTCTTAGGCACCCGAACGAGCCTCAAAAGGGGCTTGATTAAAAATTTCAGTGCACAAGTGTACATTCATGTCCTTGGTGCTGTGACTTTCACCACAACGCAATAGTCTATGAGTAGGCTGCCGGTTCGAGGCATGAACGCGTCGATCGGCCGGGAAGATTTGCCCCACCTGCCGCATGGGATTATTGAGGAGCTCGCATGACCAAACAAAACGCCTTTACTCGGGAAGACCTGCTGCGCTGCAGTCGCGGTGAGCTGTTCGGCCCAGGTAACGCGCAACTGCCCGCCCCGAACATGCTGATGGTGGATCGCATCACCCTGATCAGCGAAGAAGGCGGCAAGTACGGCAAAGGTGAATTGGTCGCCGAGCTGGATATCAACCCTGACCTGTGGTTCTTCGCGTGCCACTTCGAAGGCGATCCGGTGATGCCGGGCTGCCTGGGTCTGGATGCCATGTGGCAATTGGTCGGCTTCTTCCTGGGCTGGCAAGGCCTGCCGGGCCGTGGCCGTGCGCTGGGTTCGGGCGAAGTGAAATTCTTCGGCCAGGTCCTGCCGACCGCCAAGAAAGTCACCTACAACATTCATATCAAGCGCGTCCTCAAGGGCAAGCTGAACCTGGCCATCGCCGACGGTTCGGTGACTGTCGACGGTCGCGAAATCTACACCGCCGAAGGCCTTCGCGTCGGCGTGTTCACCTCCACTGACAACTTCTAAGGGTTATTCGCATGCGCCGCGTCGTTATCACTGGTCTGGGCATCGTTTCGTGCCTGGGCAATGACAAAGAGACCGTCTCCGCTAACCTGCGTGCAAGCCGCCCTGGCATCCGGTTCAACCCGGAATACGCCGAAATGGGTCTGCGTAGCCAGGTTTCCGGCTCCATCGACCTCAACCTTGAAGAGCTGATCGATCGCAAGATCTATCGCTTCGTCGGCCACGCAGCGGCTTACGCCTACCTGGCCATGAAAGACGCCATCGCTGACTCCGGTCTGACCGAAGAGCAGGTATCCAACCCGCGTACCGGCCTGATCGCAGGTTCCGGCGGCGCGTCGACCCTGAACCAGATGGAAGCGCTGGACATCCTGCGCGAGAAAGGCGTCAAGCGCGTCGGCCCATACCGTGTAACGCGGACCATGAGCAGCACCGTTTCGGCCTGCTTGGCCACACCGTTCAAGATCAAGGGCCTGAACTACTCCATCGCTTCTGCCTGCGCCACCAGTGCTCACTGCATCGGTACCGCCATGGAACAGATCCAGATGGGCAAACAGGACATCGTGTTCGCCGGCGGCGGTGAAGAGGAGCACTGGAGCCAGTCGTTCCTGTTCGACGCCATGGGCGCCCTGTCCAGCAAGCGTAACGACACCCCGGAACAAGCCTCCCGCGCCTACGACGCTGACCGTGACGGTTTCGTCATCGCTGGCGGTGGCGGCATGGTAGTGGTCGAGGAGCTGGAACACGCTCTGGCCCGTGGCGCGAAAATCTACGCGGAAATCGTTGGCTACGGCGCGACTTCCGACGGCTACGACATGGTGGCCCCGAGCGGCGAAGGCGCGATCCGCTGCATGCAGCAGGCGCTGTCCACCGTCGATACCCCGATCGACTACCTGAACACCCACGGCACTTCGACTCCGGTCGGCGACGTTGCGGAAATGAAAGGTGTGCGTGAAGTGTTCGGCGACAAGGCCCCGGCCATCAGCTCCACCAAGAGCCTGTCGGGTCACTCCCTGGGCGCCGCCGGCGTTCACGAAGCGATCTACTGCATGCTGATGATGGAAGGCAACTTCATCGCCGGTTCGGCCAACATCGACGAACTGGACCCTGAAGTGGCCGATCTGCCGGTGCTGACCAAGACCCGCGAGAACGCCACCATCAACACCGTGATGAGCAACAGCTTCGGCTTCGGTGGCACCAACGCCACCCTCGTGCTGAAGCGTTGGGAAGGCAAGTAATTCCCTCCCGCTGAGCCGCACATGAAAACGCCCCGACTGGTTCGGGGCGTTTTTTTCGCCTGGAGGAAAGCGCTTATCCCCGTGGGAGATGGCTTGCCAGCGATAACGTCGGCACAGCGAACATCCATGCCGGCTGACACTCCGCAATCGCTGGCAAGCCAGCTCCCACAGGGGACTTTGGAGCTTCTGAAGATGAAACGTTTGTCATGCAACTTACCGCCCTGCGACTGAATGTCGCGGTTTCTGCGGGCTCCAGCGCTGTTGCAGATTTCGCAAGAATACATTGCACGAATCGGACGTTTACTTAGCAGGCTAACAAAATCTATAACAGAGTCCTGCACACGCCTTGCTGCAGATAACTTGAGATTTGGAGCTAGCAGATGACTGTAAAAGTAACTGAACGCGACGATTCACACATGTCCCATGAAGGCGTAGCCGCCGGCGTACGGATCTGGGATGTGCATCAACAAGACTTGCTGGTCGGCATGTTCCACAACGAGATCGACGCCCACAATTACAAGGCCGAACTGGAACTGCAGGAACAGCAGCGGGATCGGAAATCCGCCTGAATCAAACCACAGCTTTGAAAACGACAAACCCCGCCATGAGCGGGGTTTGTCGTTGTTGGGTGCTTCAGGGCCGCTTCGCAGCCCGACTGGACACGATTACCACATCAGATCATCAGGGATCACATAGGCCGCGTACGGATCGTCCTCGGCATTGACCTCTTCGACCTTCTCGTTGAGCTGCACGATGCGCTGTGGATCGCGCTCCTGGATCTTCAGGGCCGCCTCACGAGGAATCACTTCGTAGCCGCCGGCATGGTGCACGATCGCCAGCGAGCCGCTGCTGAGCTTGTTGCGCATCAGCGTGTTGACGGAGATGCGCTTGACCTTCTTGTCGTCGACGAAGTTGTAGTAGTCCTCGGTGGTCAGCTTCGGCAGACGCGAGACTTCGATCAACTGCTTGACCTGCGCAGCGCGGGCCTTGGCCTCGGCCTTCTCCTGCTGCTGACGGTTCAGCTCCTGGTCGCGCTTGACCTTCTCGGCCATGGCTTCCTGGGCAGCACGCTGCTGGGAGTCGTCCAGTTCGATCTGGCCTTTGTGGGCCAGGCGCTGTTGTTTCTGTTTGTCTTTGCTGACCTGCTTGGCCTGCTTTTGGTTGACCAGTCCTGCCTTGAGCAACTGGTCGCGAAGGGAAAGGCTCATTGATGCTTACTCACTTGGGCAACGGCTCAGCCACAGCTGGGCGAATTCTTTTCCTGACGTTTGGCTTCGCCCCACAGGGCGTCCAACTCTTCGAGGGTGCAATCTTCCATGGGTCGGTGGGTATCGCGCAATGCCTGTTCGATAAAACGGAAACGTCGTTCGAACTTGGCGTTGGCGCCACGCAATGCGGTTTCCGGATCGACCTTCAGGTGCCGGGCCAGATTGACCACCGAAAACAGCAGATCGCCGATCTCGTCGGCCACCGCTTGCGGGTCATTTTCGGACATGGCTTCGAGCACTTCATCGAGCTCTTCACGGACCTTGTCCAGCACCGGCAACGCATCCGGCCAGTCAAAACCGACCTGCCCTGCGCGCTTCTGCAACTTGGCCGAGCGGGATAATGCCGGCAACGCAGCCGGCACATCGTCGAGCAGTGACAGTTGCTGCGGCTCGGCGGATTTCTCGGCTCGCTCTTCGGCCTTGATCTCCTCCCAGCGCTGCTTGACCTGCTCCTCGTTCAGACGCGGCACGTCCAGCGGCGCATACAGATCGCCAGTGGGGAACACGTGCGGATGGCGACGGATCAGCTTGCGGGTGATGCTGTCGACTACCCCGGCAAATTCGAACCGCCCCTCCTCCTGCGCCAGCTGACTGTAATACACCACCTGAAACAGCAGATCGCCCAACTCGCCCTGCAAGTGGTCGAAGTCGCCGCGCTCGATGGCGTCGGCAACTTCGTAGGCCTCTTCAAGGGTGTGCGGGACGATGGTCGCGTAAGTCTGCTTGATGTCCCACGGGCAACCGTACTGCGGGTCGCGCAGACGGTTCATCAGGTGCAGCAGGTCTTCAAGGCTGTACATACAAAATCTCACTCAACCCTTTCTGCGATCTTGCTCGTTCCCCCGCTCCGCGTGGGAATGCAGCCCGTGACGCTCCGCGTCACTGGACGCGGAGCGTCCCTAGAGGCATTCCCACGCAGAGCGGGGGAACGATCAATCAAAGTCATCTTCACGGGGTACGGTTACGCCGCGTTTCGATGATGTTCGGCAACTGGGAAATCCGCCCCAGCAACCGCCCCAGCGCGTCCAGACCCGGAATCTCGATGGTCAGGGACATCAGCGCGGTGTTGTCCTCCTTGTTCGAGCGGGTGTTGACCGCCAGCACGTTGATCCGCTCGTTGAGCAGCACCTGCGAGACGTCACGCAGCAGACCGGATCGGTCGTAGGCGCGGATGACGATGTCCACCGGATAGGTGAGCACCGGCACCGGGCCCCAGCTGACCTGGATGATCCGCTCCGGCTCGCGCCCGGCCAGTTGCAGCACCGAGGCGCAGTCCTGACGGTGAATGCTCACGCCACGGCCCTGGGTGATGTAACCGACGATCGCATCGCCCGGCAACGGCTGGCAGCAGCCGGCCATCTGGGTCATCAGGTTGCCGACGCCCTGGATCTGAATGTCGCCGCGCTTGCCCGGCTTGTAGCCGGTGGCCTTGCGTGGAATCAGCTCCAGCTGTTCGTTGCCGCGTTCCGGCTCGACCAGCTGTTGCGCCAGGTTGACCAGTTGCGCCAGACGCAGGTCGCCGGCACCGAGGGCGGCGAACATGTCTTCGGCGGTTTTCATGTTGGCCTTATCGGCCAGCTTGTCGAAATCCACCGCCGGCAGGCCGAGGCGACTGAGTTCGCGTTCGAGCAAGGTCTTGCCCGCCGCGACGTTCTGATCGCGCGCCTGCAACTTGAACCAGTGCACGATCTTCGCCCGCGCCCGGGACGTGGTGACGTAGCCCAGGTTCGGGTTCAGCCAGTCACGGCTCGGCGTGCCGTGCTTGCTGGTGATGATCTCGACCTGCTCGCCGGTCTGCAGGCTGTAGTTGAGCGGAACGATGCGCCCGTTGATCTTCGCGCCACGGCAGTTGTGACCGATTTCGGTGTGCACGCGGTAGGCGAAATCCAGCGGCGTCGCGCCCTTCGGCAAGTCGATGGCGTGACCGTCCGGGGTGAAGATGTAGACCCGGTCCGGCTCGATATCGACCCGCAGCTGTTCGGCCAGACCACCGATGTCGCCCAGCTCTTCGTGCCACTCGAGGACCTGACGCAACCAGGAGATTTTCTCTTCGTAGTGGTTCGAGCCGGACTTGACGTCGGTACCCTTGTAGCGCCAGTGCGCGCAGACGCCGAGTTCGGCCTCTTCGTGCATCGAATGGGTCCGGATCTGGACTTCCAGCACCTTGCCTTCCGGGCCGATCACCGCCGTGTGCAGCGAGCGGTAGCCGTTCTCTTTCGGGTTGGCGATGTAGTCGTCGAATTCTTTCGGGATATGCCGCCACAGGGTGTGGACGATGCCGAGCGCGGTGTAGCAGTCGCGCATTTCCGGCACCAGCACGCGCACCGCACGCACGTCGTAGATCTGGCTGAATTCCAGACCCTTGCGCTGCATTTTGCGCCAGATCGAATAGATGTGTTTGGCCCGGCCGCTGATGTCGGCTTCGACGCCGGTGGCCTGCAGTTCGTCCTTGAGCTGGGTCATCACGTCGGCGATGAAACGCTCGCGGTCGAGCCGCCGCTCGTGCAGCAGCTTGGCGATCTGTTTGTATTGATCGGGTTCCAGGTAACGGAAGGACAAGTCCTCCAGTTCCCATTTGATATGGCCGATGCCGAGTCGATGCGCGAGCGGCGCATAGATGTCGAACACTTCCCGGGCGACCCGGTTACGTTTTTCGTCGTCGGCGGTTTTCACTGCACGGATCGCGCAGGTGCGTTCGGCGAGTTTGATCAGCGCGACACGCACGTCGTCGACCATCGCCACCAGCATCTTGCGCAGGTTTTCCACCTGGCCCTGAGTGCCGAGCACCATCGACTGGCGGGGGCTGAGGCTGGCACTGATTGCCGCCATGCGCAACACGCCGTCGATCAGCTTGGCGACCACCGGGCCGAAGCGCTGGCTGACCGCCGCGAGTTCGATCTGGCCTTCGCGTACGCCGCGATACAGAACCGCGGCAACCAGCGAGTCCTGATCGAGCTTGAGGTCGGCAAGGATCTCGGCGATCTCGAGGCCGGTACTGAAACTGCCGCTGCCTTCGGACCAGAGATTCTTCGCCGCATTGGATTGCTGCTCGGCCTGGCGAGCGAACTCGCAGGCCTCTTTCAAGGCTTCGCGATCCAGTGCCAGATCGACACTGACCGCATGATCGAGCCAAGCCTCGAGATTGATACTGCCGTCAGTGTTGATCGGCTGGTGTGCTCTCACCTGTACCATCTTGCTTTACCTTCCCTACGACGCAGATTCAATGCGTCAAATCACTGACCGTCAATGCCCGTTCGCGCTCGCGGGGCCAAGGCGAGCGCTACGGACGACCAGTCGGATCAGACGAGCCATCCTGGCTCGCTTCAAATAACGCCATGGCCTCGACATGTGCCGTCTGAGGAAACATATCGAGAATCCCGGCACGTTTTAACCGGTAGCCCTGCTTGATCAATTCGACCGTATCGCGCGCCAGAGTTGCAGGGTTGCACGACACGTACACCAACCGTTTGGCGCCCAAGGCCGCCAGCTTGCGCACCACCTCGAAAGCACCGTCGCGCGGTGGGTCCAAGAGTACCGCAGAAAAGCCGTTTCCGATCCACTCGGCATCGGTCAAAGGCTGGGATAAATCGGCCTGAAAAAACTTTGTGTTATGCAAATTGTTGCTGGCGGCATTGGCTGCCGCGCGATCGACCATGGTCTGCACGCCTTCGACCGCCACCACTTCACGCGCAGCTTTCGCCAGCGGCAGGGCGAAGTTGCCGAGACCGCAGAACAGGTCGAGCAAGCGCTCATCCGCTGTCGGTTTCAACCAATCCAGCGCCTGGGCGACCATGGCCTCGTTGACCCCGGCGTTGACCTGGATGAAATCCCCCGGCCGATAGGCCAGTTGCAGGTCCCATTGTTCCAGGCGGTAACCGAGCGACTGCGCATCATCTACCGGCTGCGGCTCGCCTTCGCCATGCAGCCAGAGCTGCGCTTCGTGGAATGCGCAGAAATCCTTGAGGATCGTCAGGTCGGCCTCGGACAGCGGCGCCATGTGACGCAGCAGAACAGCGAGTGACGAGCCACTGAACAATTCGACATGCCCCAGCGCCTGAGGTTTGCTCAAGCGACGAAGCATCTCCGGCAAGCGGGTCATGATCGGCTGCAAGGGCTGTACCAGCACCGGGCATTCACTGATCGCGACGATGTCCTGGCTGCCGGCGGCACGGAAACCGACTTCGAGCTTTTTGGCTTTGCTGTCCCAGCGCACGGCGATCCGGGCACGGCGACGGTAGCCGAATTCGGGCCCGGTCAACGGCGCCGCCCACTCCTCGGGCTCGGCACCGGCGACTCGCGACAACTGCTCGGCGAGCATGCGCTGTTTCAGGGCAAGCTGTTCGTTGTGGGGCAGATGCTGGACGCTGCAACCGCCGCAACGGCCGGCATGCTGGCAAGGTGTGGGACGACGCAATTCACTGGCGCTGAATACGCGCTCGGTACGCGCCTCGACCACTTTGCCGTGGGCGCCGAGCACCCGCGCTTCGACCTCCTCACCCGCCAGAGCGCCGAGGACGAACCAGGTCTTGCCTTCAAAAAACGCGATGCCGCGACCGTCATTGGCCAGGCGCTCGATGCTCAGGCGCTGCTTTTTGCCGGTCGGGATTTGCGGGGCCTTGCTGCCGCCGGTGGGCTGGAAGCGCAGGCCTCTCTCGTGCTTGGCCATCAGTTGGGCGCGTCGAAAATGCCGGTCGACAGGTAACGGTCGCCACGGTCGCAGATGATCGCAACGATCACCGCGTTTTCAACTTCTTTGGACAGGCGCAGCATCGCTGCCACCGCACCGCCCGAGGACACGCCGCAGAAGATGCCTTCTTCGCGGGCCAGACGCCGGGTAACGTTTTCGGCCTCGCTTTGCGCCATGTCGACGATGCGGTCGACGCGATCGGCCTGATAGATCTTCGGCAGGTATTCCTGCGGCCAGCGGCGGATGCCGGGAATGGCGGAGCCTTCCATCGGTTGCAGACCGACGATCTGCACCTTGTCGTTCTGCTCCTTGAGATAACGCGACACGCCCATGATGGTGCCGGTGGTACCCATGGAGCTGACGAAATGGGTGATGGAACCCTGGGTCTGACGCCAGATTTCCGGGCCGGTGGTGGTGTAGTGCGCTTCAGGATTGTCGCCGTTGGCGAACTGATCCAGCACCTTGCCACGGCCTTCGGCTTCCATCCGCTGGGCGAGATCGCGAGCGCCTTCCATGCCCTCTTCCTGGCTGACCAGAATCAGCTCTGCGCCGTACGCGGTCATCGCCGCTTTACGCTCGGCACTGGAGTTGTCCGGCATGATCAGGATCATCTTGTAACCCTTGATCGCGGCGGCCATCGCCAGGGCGATCCCGGTGTTGCCCGAAGTCGCTTCGATCAGCGTATCGCCTTCGTGGATCTGCCCGCGCAACTCGGCACGGGTGATCATCGACAGCGCCGGACGATCCTTGACCGAACCCGCCGGGTTGTTCCCTTCGAGCTTGAGCAAAAGGGTGTTGCTGGTGACACCGGGCAGGCGCTGCAAACGCACCAGCGGCGTGTTGCCGACGCAATCGGCGATGGTTGGGTACTGCAAGGTCATGGCGTTTTTTCGCAATCCGGACTGCGGGGGCGCCTATCATACCGGCAAACCTGCGCAGGCCATATCACGCAAAGTGTGGTGCTTATGGTTTCTTGGAATAAGCAGTAAAAGTCGCGCCAGTGGCGAGACTTTTGTGGTGTTCACACAATCTGCAGGCGACTCATGTCCAAAGTGGGAGCTGGCTTGCCAGCGAAGACGTCGGGAGCGACAGCACTGTCATCCGCCACCAAGCGCAGATTCAAGCGCAATCCCGACGGGCCATTCTCGGCCCACAGGGTTCCGCCCTGGCGTTGCACCGCGTTCCTCGCGATGCTCAGGCCCAGACCAAATCCACCGTCCCCCGGCCGCGAGCCGTCGAGGCGGATGAAGGGCGAAAAGATCCGCTCAAGATCCGCGTCGGCCACACCACCGCCCTCGTCCTCCAGCCACAGATGCCAGTAATCGCCATCCCGCCGACCTTCGAGCCGCACAATGCCGCCCGGTGGCGAATGGCGAATGGCGTTGCGCAGAATGTTTTCCAGGGCCTGGGCCAGGGTGTTGAGATTGCCGCGTACCCAGCAGGACGCTTCAACGCCGCACTGCAACTGCCCGGCCGGCCAGCAGCTTTCGTAGCAGGCGTTTTCGGTGAGCATTTCCCACAGTGCCTGAATCTGGATCGCTTCGTCCGGCAACGGTGCGCGTTCGGTGTCGAGCCAGGCCAGTTGCAGGGTGTCCTCTACCAACCGCTGCATCACGTCGACTTCGCGACCGATGCGCTCGCGCAACGGTTGCAACTGCTGCTCGCTTTCGCTGGCGACCCGCAGCCGGCTCAGGGGTGTGCGCAGTTCGTGGGACAGGTCGCGCAGCAGTTGCTGTTGCAGGGCCACGGTGGATTGCAGGCGTTCGGACATCGAATCGAAGGCACGGGCCAGTTCACCGAGTTCATCGGGGCGCTGGGTGATGCCGCTCGACAACCGCACATTCAATTGATCGGCACGCCAGGCATTGGCCTGCTCGCGCAGATTGTTCAGCGGCACCACCAGCAGGCGATACAGGCCGACGCACAGCAGCAAGGTGAACAGACCGGGAATCACCCCGTTGGTGATGACCCGCCAGAACAACCGGTATTTTCCCGGCAGAAATCGCTCGGGCAACTCGATGACCAGGCTGCCGGCAGTCGGGTCACTGGGGAACGGTACGCGCAGCCACGGCCGACCCTTTTTGTGAATCGGCCAGTCAAGGCCGCGCAGGAAGGTCAGGTGCTGCAGCGCCTGAGCGTTCAGTGGCTGGCTGCCCAGCGACTGTAGATTGCCGCCGATCACGCCGACCCAGCCGGCCTCGCGCAGCTCCATGCTTTGCAACCAACTGTCGATGCCATCGCGCCCGCCCTGCTGCCAGGCGCGCTCGGCCTCGGCGGCATACCGGCTCAACGTGCGACGGGCGTCATCGGAGAGAAACTGATTGCGCTGCTCCATGTACCGGCCCCAGGACCAGCTCAGCCAGATCATCAGCAGACAGAACGCCACCAGCAGGCAGGCGAGTTTCCAGAACAGCGAGTGCCGGCCCGGCAGGTCAGACACTTTCATCGACGGCACTCAGAACGTAACCCTTGCCCCACACCGTGCGCACTTCCCGCTCGGTGTAGCCGACCGACTTGAGTTTGCGGCGGATCTGGCTGATGTGCATATCAAGGCTGCGATCGTGGGCCGCATAACCGCGCTGAAGAACGTGCTGATAAAGGAAGGCCTTGCTCAGCACTTCCTCGTCGTTGCGATTGAGGGTTTCCAGCAGGCGGTATTCGCTGCGGGTCAGGCCGGCGGGCTGGTCGAGGTAGAACACCTCGCACTGCTCGTCGTCGAAACGCAGCCCGCCGACCGGCACCACCGCAGCGACGGCCGTCGGGCGACGATCAAGGGCGACCCGGCGCAGGATCGCTTCAATGCGCACATGCAGCTCAGCCATGCTGAAGGGTTTGGGTAAATAGTCGTCGGCGCCAAGGCGGAACCCGCTGATACGGTCGGCCTCGGCACCGAGGGCCGACATCAGCAACACCGGGGTGGAATGGCTCTGACGCAGTTGGGTCAGGACATTCAGTCCATCGAGCCCCGGCAACAGAATGTCCATCAACACCACATCGAACGGCTGGCGCCGGGCGATACTCAGGCCTTCGCTGCCGTTCTGGCACCAAGTGACCTGAAAGCCGCTGCGGCCCAGATGTTCATGGACATAGGCACCGAGGACGGGGTCGTCTTCGATGGAAAGAATGCGGGGTGGGCCAATGGAGACAGGAGTCATGACTATCTGCAAATAATTCTCAGTTGGGCGATTATTCAAGATTGCCCCGCGCCCGGCAACCCAAGCTTGACCTGTCGGACAGATGACAGGTGCCCAAGCGAAGAACAACGACATCATTTTTCCCGACAACGTCCCTGAGCAAATCGCTACACTGCGCCGATACCGCGTGCCGGACGCACGTGTGAGTCAACAATCAGCGGGATGCAGGAGAAAGGCGTGCTCAAGAAACTGGGAATCAAAGGTCGCGTGTTGCTGCTGACCCTGTTGCCGACCAGCCTGATGGCACTGGTGCTGGGCGGGTATTTCACCTGGACGCAGCAGTCCGACCTGCAAGCCCAATTGATGCAGCGCGGCGAAATGATCGCCGAGCAACTGGCCCCGCTGGTAGCACCGGCCATGGGCCACGGCGATGCCGAACTGCTCGAGCGCATCGCCACCCAGTCCCTCGAACAACCGGACGTGCGCGCCGTGACCTTCCTCGCGCCCGACCGCTCGCCACTCGCCCACGCCGGCCCGACCATGCTCAATCAGGCGCCCAGCGGCGACAGCGCGCATTTGCTGCGACGCAGCGGCAACGACGCCACCCGCTATCTGCTGCCGGTCTTCGGCAAACACCGCAACCTCGCCGGCGAGTTGATCCCGCAAGAATCCGACCGCCTGCTCGGCTGGGTTGAACTGGAGCTGTCGCACAACGGCATGTTGTTGCGCGGCTACCGAAGCCTGTTCGCCAGTCTGTTGCTGATTGGCGCGGGGCTGGCCGGCGCCGCCTTGTTGGCCTTGCGCATGGGCCGCACGATCAACCGCCCGCTGAGCCAGATCAAACAGGCCGTCGCGCAGCTCAAGGACGGTCACCTGGAAACCCGTCTGCCGCCATTGGGCAGTCAGGAGCTGGATGAACTGGCGTCCGGCATCAACCGCATGGCCGGCACCCTGCAAAACGCCCGCGAAGAATTGCAGCACAGCGTCGATCAGGCCACCGAAGACGTGCGCCAGAACCTGGAAACCATCGAGATCCAGAACATCGAACTGGACCTGGCCCGCAAGGAAGCGCTGGAAGCGAGCCGGATCAAATCCGAATTCCTCGCCAACATGAGCCACGAGATCCGCACACCGCTGAACGGCATTCTGGGTTTCACCCACCTGTTGCAGAAAAGCGAGCTGACCCCGCGCCAGCTCGACTACCTGGGCACCATCGAAAAATCCGCCGACAGCCTGCTGGGGATCATCAACGAGATCCTCGACTTCTCGAAGATCGAGGCCGGCAAGCTGGTGCTCGACCATATCCCGTTCAACCTGCGCGACCTGTTGCAGGACACCCTGACCATCCTCGCCCCCGCTGCCCACGCCAAGCAGCTGGAACTGGTGAGTCTGGTGTACCGCGACACGCCGCTGTCGCTGGTCGGCGATCCGCTGCGCCTCAAGCAGATCCTGACGAATCTGGTGAGCAACGCGATCAAGTTCACCCGCGAAGGCACCATCGTCGCCCGCGCCATGCTCGAAGAAGAAAACGACGACAGCGTGCAGTTGCGCATCAGCATTCAGGACACCGGTATCGGGCTGTCGAACCAGGATGTACGCGCGTTGTTCCAGGCCTTCAGCCAGGCCGACAACTCGCTGTCGCGCCAACCCGGCGGCACCGGTCTGGGGCTGGTGATTTCCAAGCGCCTGATCGAACAGATGGGCGGCGAAATCGGGGTCGACAGCACGCCGGGCGAAGGCTCGGAATTCTGGATCAGCCTGAACCTGCCCAAGACCCGCGACGACGCCGAAGACCTGCCCGCCGCGCCATTGCTCGGGCGTCGGGTGGCGGTACTGGAAAACCATGAACTGGCGCGTCAGGCCCTGCAGCATCAACTGGAAGACTGCGGCCTCGACGTCACGCCGTTTAATACCCTGGAAAGCCTGACCAACGGCGTCACCGGCGCCCATCAGACCGATCAGGCCATCGATCTGGCCGTGCTCGGCATCACCAGCAACGACATGCCGCCCGAACGCCTGAACCAGCATATCTGGGATCTTGAGCACCTCGGTTGCCGGGTGCTGGTGTTGTGCCCGACCACCGAGCTGACGCTCTATCACCTTTCGGTGCCCAATCCTCACAGCCAGCTGCAATCGAAACCGGCCTGCACCCGCAAACTCCGTCGTGCGCTGTCGGACATGGTCAACCCGCGCCAGTCGCGCAGCGAACCGGGCGAACCGCTGTCGAGCCGCGCGCCGAAAGTGCTGTGTGTCGATGACAACCCGGCCAACCTGTTGCTGGTGCAGACCCTGCTCGAAGACATGGGCGCCAAGGTGCTGGCCGTGGAAAGCGGTTACGCCGCGGTCAAGGCGGTACAGAGCGAAAGCTTCGATCTGGTGCTGATGGATGTGCAGATGCCCGGCATGGACGGACGCCAGAGCACCGAAACCATTCGCCAGTGGGAAAGCGAGCGCCATTGCACGCCGCTGCCGATCGTCGCCCTCACCGCCCACGCCATGGCCAATGAAAAACGCGCGCTGCTGCAAAGCGGCATGGACGACTACCTGACCAAGCCGATCAGCGAGCGGCAACTGGCGCAGGTCGTGCTGAAGTGGACCGGCCTGGCGCTGCGCAATCAGGCGCCGGACCGAGGCGGTGAAAGCCTGCTGGGCAATCAGGAACTGCCGATTCTCGATCACGAAGAAGGTTTGCGCCTGGCTGCCGGCAAGGCGGATCTGGCGGCGGACATGCTGGCGATGCTGCTGGCCTCGCTCGAAGCCGACCGGGAAGCCATCCGCACCGCCCGCGACCATCAGGATCAGAACGCTCTGCTTGAACGGGTGCACCGCCTGCATGGCGCCACTCGTTACTGCGGTGTACCGCAATTGCGCGCCGCCTGCCAGCGCAGCGAAACCCTGCTCAAGCAGGAAGATCCCAAGGCCTCGACCGCGCTGGACGAGCTGGACCGGGCGATCAATCGTCTGGCAGCCCAGGCGAAGATCAGCGCCTGATCCACGGCAATACCGATCAACGCCGACGCGGCTACAGTTGTCGCGGGTGAATTGCCCGCGTCGATGCTCCAGGAGGATTTCATGCGCACGATCGTTTTCAGCAGCCAGACCTACGACCGCGACAGTTTCCTCGCCGCCGACTGCCCGGCCGGGATCGAACTGCACTTCCAGCCGGCCCGGCTCAGTCTGGATACCGCAGCGCTGGCCGAGCATCACGAAGTGGTTTGCGCATTCATCAACGATGACCTCAGCGCCCCGGTGCTCGAACGTCTGGTGGCCGGCGGGACACGCCTGATCGCCTTGCGTTCGGCGGGTTACAACCATGTAGACCTGGCCGTCGCCAAACGCCTCGGGCTGGCCGTCGTGCGGGTACCGGCCTACTCGCCCCATGCGGTGGCCGAGCACGCGGTGGCGTTGATCCTCGCCCTCAACCGACGCCTGCACCGTGCCTACAACCGCACCCGCGAAGGCGATTTCAGCCTGCACGGCCTCACCGGTTTCGATCTGGTGGGCAAAACCGTCGGCGTCGTAGGCACCGGGCAGATCGGCGCGACCTTCGCGAAGATCATGCACGGTTTCGGCTGCGAACTGCTGGCCTACGACCCTTATCCTAACCCTGCCGTCGAAGCGTTGGGCGCGCGCTACCTGAGCCTGCCGGATCTGCTGGCGCAGTCGCGGATCATCAGCCTGCACTGCCCGCTCAACGAACAGAGCAGACACCTGATCAACCGCGATTCGCTGGCGCACATGCAACCGGGGGCGATGCTGATCAACACCGGGCGTGGCGGTCTGGTGGACACGCCTGCGCTGATCGACGCCCTGAAGGACGGCCAGCTCGGTTATCTGGGACTGGATGTGTATGAAGAGGAAGCGCAGCTGTTCTTCGAGGACCGTTCCGACCTGCCGCTACAGGACGACGTGCTGGCGCGGCTGCTGACGTTCCCCAATGTGATCGTTACCGCGCATCAGGCGTTCCTGACCCATGAGGCGCTGGGCGCGATTGCCGCGACCACCCTGCACAACATTGCGACCTGGGCGGCGGGCACGCCGCAGAACCAGGTCGAAGGCTGAGCGATCGGACTCAGACCGGAGGCGGCGTCGGGGTAATCGCCACGCACAGGATCAACAGCGCCAGCCAGCCGAACCCCAGCAAACGCTGCTTGAGGGAGTGGCCGTTGCGCAGCAGGAACCAGACAAACACCAGCGGCATCAGAAACGCCATGATCTTCAGCCAGCCTTCCACCGGGCGCGAACCGTCCGGGTTCAACACCGGTTCGACAGGCTGCGAACGACGGCGTCGCCCCGCAGCGGCCGGCATGATCTTCGGCCGCTCGGGAGTCGGCGGCGGAACGAAGGCCTCGGGCACTGCCTTGTTACGCGGCAGGCTGCCAAAGGAAATCGTCGATGTGCCCTTTTCGGCTTGAGGCGCCTGCGCCTCTGCCAGCGGAGCCCCGCAATGAATGCACGCCGTGGCTTCGGAGCTGATGCTCCGCTTGCATTCATAACATTCGATCAGCGCCATGTTCCGTTCCTTGAAAATGAAGGCGGCAGTTTGCCACGACTGCGGTGTCGATTTGAACCGGATCGAAGGTCGCACGCGCGCATCATTCTGCAATCAAGCCCGTGCTAGCATGTCGCGCATATTTGGAGGACCCATGGTCGAACACGATTTCCGCTACACCCTGATGAACCCGCAACATACCCTCACCGAATGCCGCGCCCTGGTTCCGGGCCGCTATCAGGTCACCGGCAACGGTGGCTCGATCCGCATCGGCGACGTGCTCGTCGTGACCCTTAAAGGCAGCAAGGACTTGTCCATGCGCCTGACCGTCGACACTGTCCGCCACCTGATCAACCCGCCGGGTCAATGGACTGCTATGACCACCGGCCCGGTGTTCGGTGAGCTGGCGATCCACACCTGGCAGGTCAACTGCGACAGTTGCGCCAAAGAGCTGAGCTTCGAATTCGCGGTGGACGCCAAACTGGGCAAACCTGCGGAAAAACCGGCCGCCACGGCACGTATTGCGGAGCTGGGCTGGAAAGCCGTCGGCGACAAGCATCTGTGCCCGAAATGCCAGGAGCCGGTGTGATGAAACACCTGGCCCTGACCGCCGCTGTCGGCGCCGGCCTGATGGGTTGCGCCGCGGAGCCTGTGCAACTGCAACAGAACCGCAGCTACATTCTGGAATGGATTGGCGAGCGTCCGTTGATGGACTACAGCCACCTGACCGTGACCCTCGGCGATGATGGCCGGGCGTACGGCAATGGCGGCTGCAACCACTGGTTCGCGCAGTACACCCTGGAAGGCGACAAGCTGAGCTTCGGCAAGATCGGCAAGACCCGCAAACTCTGCGCACCGGCGCTGATGGAGCAGGAGCAACGCTTCCTCCAGGCCCTGGAGCACGTGGAGCGCTGGGACATCTCGCCGATCGAGCAGATGCGCTTCTGGCCGGCTGAAGGCAAGCCGTTGCGCTGGTGGCTGGAAGAAGGCTGATCCTGCTGCACTGAATGATCGTTCCCACGCTCTGCGTGGGAACGATCAGCGACGATCAGCCAAGGCGAATCAGTTGGTCGCCTGCAATGCCTCGAGCTTCGCCATCACCCCCGCCGCCGTCTGCTCGCCCATCAGCTGTTCCCGCACCTTGCCCTTGTTGTCGATGATGTAAGTCACCGGCAAGGCTTCACTGCGCGGCAGTTCGAACAGGTCCGCCGGATCCTGCGCCAACACGGTGAACTTGATGCCCAGTTTTTCGCTGGCGCTCTTCAGCTCTTCCCCCTGCACGTTGTCGAAATTGACCCCGAACACGCCGATCTTCTTGCCCTTGAGCTCATCGGCCAGGTGATTGAGTTCCGGGATTTCCGTGCGGCACGGGCCGCACCATTCGGCCCAGTAGTTGAGCACGACCCATTGTTTGTCGAGGCGCTCGGACGCCACTTTCTGCCCGTTCTGGTCGATGCCGTAGTCGTTACCGCAGCCCCCCAGCATCAACGCCCCGATGATCGTCAATGCCGCTGCCAGTGCCCGTGTCATGTCGTGTTCCTTGTGAAAAATTGAATGCGCCTGCGACCCATCGCCTCCCAAGGTTCTGGATTGCGCGCTGCACAGTTAGAATAGCCGCCACTCTACGCAAGAAGCGACCCGCCCATGACCGATCTGACGCTTTATCACAACCCGCGCTGCTCGAAATCCCGCGGTGCGCTCGAACTGCTCGAAGCCCGTGGCCTGACGCCGACCGTGGTGCGCTACCTCGAAACCCCGCTGGACGCCGCGCAGATCAAGGCCTTGCTCGGCAAGCTGGGCATCAGCGCACGGCAACTGCTGCGCACCGGTGAAGACGAGTACAAGACCTTGAATCTGGCCGATGCCAGTCTCACCGAGAAACAATTGATCGAAGCCATCGCGGCACATCCGAAGTTGATGGAGCGACCGATTCTCGAAGCCGGCGACAAAGCCGTCATCGGCCGTCCACCGGAGCAGATCCTGGAGCTGCTGCCGTGAGTGCGCCGTACATTCTGGTTCTGTATTACAGCCGCAGCGGCTCGACCAACGAGATGGCCCGGCAGATTGCCCGTGGTGTCGAGCAGGCCGGCCTCGAAGCGCGCCTGCGCACCGTGCCGGCGATCTCCACCGAGTGCGAAGCCGTGGCACCGGACATTCCGGATGAAGGCGCGCTGTACGCCACTTTGGATGACCTGAAGAATTGCGCCGGCCTGGCCCTCGGCAGCCCGACCCGTTTCGGCAACATGGCCGCACCGCTCAAGTACTTCCTCGATGGCACCAGCAACCTGTGGCTGACCGGCGCGCTGGTTGGCAAACCGGCCGGAGTGTTCACCTCCACCGCCAGCCTGCACGGCGGTCAGGAAACCACCCTGCTGTCGATGATGCTGCCGCTGCTGCACCACGGCATGCTGATCACCGGCCTGCCTTACAGCGAGTCGGCGCTGCTGGAAACCCAGGGCGGCGGCACGCCGTACGGCGCCAGCCATCACGCCGGGGCCGACGGCAAAAGCGGCCTCGATCAGCACGAAGTGGCGCTGTGCCGAGCCCTCGGTGCACGCCTGGCCAATACGGCCCGGAAACTGGGGAACTGAGATGGCCAGAAAGCCGAAAGTCCTGCCCGCCGTCGAGTGGCTGGAACCACGGGTGCGGGCGATGCGGGTGATCAGTCTGCTGTGCTTTTTCGGCCTGGCCGGACTGCTCGCCGCGTATTACCTGGTGTTCGCCGACCTGCATGGCGCACGGCCGTGGGTGATTCTGCTGATCGAGCTGATCCCGTGGATCGTGCTCGCACCGGGCATGATCATGGGTAGCGCACGCGGGCATTCGTGGATGTGCTTTGTGGTGAATCTGTATTTCATCAAGGGCGCGCTGGCGGCGTATGACCCGAGCCGACAGCTGTTTGGCGTGCTGGAGATGATTGCCAGTCTGGCGGTGTTCTGCTCGGCGCTGTTGTATGTGCGGTGGCGGTATCAGTTGAATCGCAAACTGGCGGGCGAAGGCGAAGTCTCCGTCGCCTGACTGCTCGCCAGATCGCCGAGCTAACCGAGTTCACCGAGTCTGCCGGGATCGTTCCCACGCTCTGCGTGGGAATGCCGCCCGGGACGCTCTGCGTCCCTGAGACGCGGAGCGTCTCTTTATGCATTCCCACGCGGAGCGTGGGAACGATCGCTTTGAACTCAATGATTGACGGTGTACGCCAGCATCATCGAGATCTGGCTCATCGGCCGACCACCGCTTTCTTCGTGCCACTGGTTGAACGCATTCTGCACCGTCGCCAGATCCCGCAGGCTGGTCGGCACCTTGTCGACGATCTTTTGCGCATTCAACGCCGCGACCACGTCGTAGCTCGGCACGAAGGTGTCTTTGCCAACCATCCGCAAGAACCGTGGCGCCGACAACCCGCCCAATTGATGGCCGTGCTTTTTCAGATAGGTCCACAAACCGACGATGTCGGTCACCGGCCAGTCAGCGAGCAACGCGCCGAAACTGCCCTTGTCTTTCTCGACGTCCAGAATGAACTGCGCATTGCGCGGCACACTCTTGAGCTTGCCAAGATGACGGATGATCCGCGCATCCTGCATCAGCCGCTCAAGGTGTTCGGCGCTCATCAGCACGACCTTTTCCGGGTCGAACTTGAAGAACACTTCCTCGAAGGCCGGCCACTTGGCGTCCACCAGACTGTGCTTGAGCCCGGCACGAAATACCCGCAGGGCCATGGTCGAGAGGTAACGGTCGTCGCTGATCTTGCGCAGTTGCGCCGGGGTCTTGGGAACGGGCAGATGGGCTTCCAGTTCAGCCGCCGAACCGAAGCGGTTCAGACAGTATTCGTGCAGCCACTTGTAGTCGCGCATGCCCTCTCCTTTTGAATGAAACGAAAAACCAATGTGGGAGCGGGCTTGCTCGCGAAAGCGTCGTGTCAGCCGGCATCAACACTGGATGACACACCGCAATCGCGAGCAAGCTCGCTTGTATGTTTAGACTTGAAGGGGTGGGCGGGACTAAAAGCTCGATTCCGACTCTAGCCAGTACGGACCGTGGGAGACTTCTCGTCCCGCCCTTTCT
>NZ_NEII01000020.1:0-63580 GCF_002112685.1 Pseudomonas sp. R15(2017) | reverse complement strand
AAGTCAGCGTGTAATCGCGTTGACTGCGTTTTGCGCCCGAATCCATTGCACCCTCCTGATAAGAAGCCAGAAGGTGTAAACCTTATTCAGGACGAGACACCACGCACAAAAAAGCCCGCAGACAATCACTCGTCTGCGGGCTTGTTTGTAACTGGCTTAAGGCTTAAGCCCGACGCTCATGCATCCGCGCCAGTTGCCGCTCAAGCATCGACGGATAAGGCTCCATCAACCGCTCCACGCAGCAAGCCCCCTCAGGGCTGGCAATCGGCCGGATCCGTGCACGCTGGCGAATCAGCGCGTCATCACCGATCTTGCGCTCCACCAGCAACAGGTTGCGGCTGTGTTGCGACAGGGCCAGCGCGTCCTGGGCGGAATCGGTCAGCAACAGGTCGATCTGGCTCAGGCCGAACAGTTCGTCGCCGAGGGTCAGGCCCAACTGCAATTGCAGGGTGATGCCGCTGTCGGCGACTTCGATCTGCAACTGGTGGCCCAGCGCTCGCAGCAGTTCGCCGCAGCAGATGGCGTTGGTCAGGTAATCGTCGCCGCTGTCTTCGGTGTGGAACAGCATCAGCGTGCTGCCGTCGTTCAGGGTTTCGATTTCGCCCTGGTACAACGAAGCGGCCTGTTCCAGGCAATCGCGATAGCGATCCTGCAACTCTTCCAGTCGTGCCCGCGGCAAGCGGCGCAGTTGTTCCTGCGAGCCCAGTTGCACCGCCAGCACCGCCGTGTGTTGCGGCACGCTCGGGGTCGGGCGGCGCACGGCCGGTTGCGCGGCATCGCTCAGCGACTCGTCACGCAGATCGGCGAACGGGTCTTCGTCATCGTCGTCTTCAACGGTGCTGACCACATGGCGTGGCGCGGGCTTCTGCGCGGCCATCGGGCGGCTTTTGTCAAAACTTGGATCACGCAGGTTGCGCACTTCGAATTCCGGCTCGTCGTCCTCGAACTCGGGCTCCGGCTCGGGCTCCGGTTCGGCCGGCTCCGGGGCGTAGTTGGCGTGCAACTGGCGGGCAAGATCGCCGATCTCGTCCTGACGCTCGATCCCCGGCGTGTATTCGTCGATCCGGCGCAGCCATACACGCAGTTGCAGCAGCGGCGTGGAAATGTGCCGGCCCAGACGCAGGCTCAGGGCCAGGGACAGTGCCAGCAGGATCGCACTCAGGATGCCCATGCTTTGCAGGCTGATGGTCATCGGCTGCTGGAACTGATCCATGTCCAGGCTGATGCGCAGTTGCCCGGCGGTCACGTCCTGGAAGGTGATCTTGCTCTCGTACATGCCCTCGGCTTCGCCGAGCAGGCCGTGCTTGGGCCGCTGACCGGACTCGGCGAGGATGCGGTTGTCCACGCTGTAGATGGCGGCGTGGGCCACCAGCTTGTTCTTGGTCAGGTTGTTGAGCAGCACGTTGAGGCTGAGGATGTCGTTGGACACCAGCAGTTCGGTGGCGGAGGTGGCGGTCTGCGTGGTCAGGCTTTCGCCCAGCGCATCGGCCTGCTCGTGCATGGCCTGCTTGAACTGCAGGCCCATCACGCAGGCATAGATCACCAGGGCCAGGGCGACCAGGATCACGTTATGGCTGGCAATGCGCAATGCAATCGGTACACGGCGGTGGCGCAGTGCACGGAAGATCAGCAGAAAGAAGTTATCGGTTTTAACTGGCGTGGGCCGGTTCACTGAGCTCGGCTCTTTTGTCCGTGAAGTTGACGCGCAGTATAGCGACAGGCCCTAGACCGGCAAAGCGCTGGCGGTGCCCGATGGTCACTGAAAGTGGGTAGAATGCGGTTTTTTTCCAGTTGCGGGGGTGCGCGTTGCGCGAAATCGTCCTGATTAACATCACGGGAGTCGACCGTCCTGGTCTGACGGCGGCCATTACCGGTGTACTGGCCCAGGGTGGTGTGAATATCCTCGACATCGGTCAGGCGGTGATCCACGACATGCTGTCGTTCGGCATCCTCGTGGAAATTCCCGACTCCGAGCAAGGCAAGTCGGTGCTCAAGGACATCCTGTTCAAGGGCTATGAGCTCGATCAGCAGGTGCGCTTCACCCCGGTGTCCGAAGAGGATTACCAGCAATGGGTGGGCAATCAGGGCAAGAAGCGCCACATCGTTACCCTGCTGACCCGCAAGGTCACCGCCGGCCAGTTGCAGGCCGTGAGCTCGATCACCGCCAAATACGGCCTGAACATCGACCATATCGACCGTCTGTCGGGTCGTATGCCGCTGGACACCCCGGCTGACAAGGGCAAGGGCTGCATCGAGTTCTCCGTGCGCGGCGAAGCCGCCGATCCGCAAGCCCTGCGCGCCGAGTTCCTCAGCGTGGCACAGGAGCTGAACGTCGACATCGCCTTCCAGGAAGATTCGCTGTTCCGTCGCAACCGTCGTCTGGCGGTGTTCGACATGGACTCGACCCTGATCGAAGCCGAAGTCATCGACGAACTGGCCAAAGCCGCCGGCGTTGGCGATCAGGTTTCGCAAATCACCGAGCGGGCAATGGCCGGCGAGCTGGACTTCCGCGCCAGCTTCAAAGAGCGCCTGGCGCTGCTCAAGGGCCTGGATGTCAGCGTGCTCGATTCGATCGGCGCCTCGCTGCGCCTGACCGAAGGCGCCGAAACCCTGTTCGCCGAACTCAAGCGACTGGGCTACAAGACCGCGATCCTGTCGGGCGGCTTCACCTACTTCGCCAAGCAACTTCAGGCCAGGCTCGGTATCGACTATGTGTTCGCCAACGAACTGGAAGTGGTCGACGGCAAGTGCACCGGCGTGGCGATCGAGCCGATCGTCGATGCCCAGCGCAAGGCCGATCTGCTGAAGCAACTGGCTGAAAAAGAAGGTTTGCGTCTGGAGCAGACCATCGCCGTGGGCGATGGCGCCAATGACCTGCCGATGCTGGCGATTGCCGGTCTGGGCGTGGCGTTCCGCGCCAAACCGCTGGTCAAGCAGTCGGCGAAGCAGGCGATCTCGACCCTCGGTCTGGATGGTGTGCTGTACCTGCTGGGCTTCCGCGATCGCGACGGGCAGCTCTGACCCAGGCACAGGATCGCAGCCCTTGGCTGCGGTCCTGGCTCAAAGGGATTTCCACAACGAGTCGAAATCCTCTTCACTCTCGCCATTTTTGGCGGTCTCCAGCGAGCGATAGGCGAACTGATTGAAACTGTGTGTGCTCGCCACCCGCCGATCCAGCCCGGCGCGGTGTTCTTCGCCCTGGGTGTTGATCAGCACTTTGTTGCCTTCCTGAAACGGCAGCCGTGGTGCCAATAGCGTCGCGGGCAAGTCGATGGCGCTGATTTCCGGCAGTAGCAAACCTCGCAAATAATGACTGTGATCATCCCGCGTGCGCACCAGCTGCAAGCCGCAGGGCTGAGCGTGTGGCGCCACCAATTCGATGCCCATCTGCGTCCCCGCGCCGCGCACCTGGCGGATCCAGCGTACGACGGCAATGCTCCAGCCTTGATTGAGGCTGTCCTGAATCCCGATCATTTCCCCGGCCTGTAATTCAGCGGGTACTTCTTTTGGCCAGGCCAGGCAGTAACCACCGGGGCTGTGGTTGATGACCGGCAATGCATAGGTCGGGTAATGCGGCCGGCTGTCAGTGTCGCTTTCGTCGTCGGCCAGCGGTTCGTAGCGGATCTCTTCGTAAGGCAAAAACTCGTCGGCCTTGCTCTGCGGCGCGGCATCGAACGCCTGGCTCCAGCCGTCCTTTTCGCCCTGAACCACCGCGCGGCTGAAATTTGCCGCACGGGTTCCGGGGTGCTTTAGCAGTTCGCTGAAAGTGCGTTCGCCGCCCAGGTAAAAGTGCAGGGCGCTCATGCCGACGCACACGGTCAAGTTGCCCTGGCCGACGGTGCGCTGGAAGCTGCGTTCGGCGGCTTCGCCCCAAGTCGCGTGCAAATGTTGCAGGGTGTCGAGGGTCAGGCCGGCCGGCACGGGCAGCGGCGTCGTTGCGTCCTGCTGCAGAAGGTGGGCCTCGATGGCATTCACCAGCGGTTGCGGATCGAAACCGAGCAAGCCTGCCTGTTGCTCGCTGCGGAACTGGGAGCGGTAGCGCGGGCCGGCGTCGATGTCTGTCGAGACCGCGAACAAGCCCGCGCCCGGATTGGCGGGCTGCAGTTTCAGCCACGCGCTCCACGGTTCCACTACTTGGGCCAGGCGCGCGATCTGATTCTGCCGCAACTGATTGCAGCGTGCGCTACCCAGCAGCAGGGCGGCGAGGTAGGTCTGTTCGACGCTCAACTCGCCGGTCAGACTGGCGAGGTCGTCTCGCACCCGGCGATGCTGCAGTTGCAGTTCGCAGGCGCAGCGAAACAATTGATGCAGTTCGAACCACAGCTGTTCCGGTGCGGCGCTGTACAACTGCGCGGCGCGAACCAGTTGCCCTTTGAGTGCATGAGCCGCCCGTTGCAGCGCTTCGCTCACCAATGCCGCGCGATCCCGCGAGTACTTGGGTGCAATCCGCACAATGATCTGTTTGTAACCGATGGCCAGCTGACTTTGCAGGGCCTGGCACAGATTGCTGATCTTGCGTGAGCGCTCATCGAGCATGATCGCCTGATGCAGAAAATGCCGCTCCAGATGCTGGCAGACGAAATACACCTCGGGCCGCAACAGCTCCAGCAAATGCAGGCGGTTGTCGCTGGGGGTCAGCAATTGATTGATTTCGCCGAGGCCTTGATACAGCAGGCGCGCGGTTTCGCCGATGTTGGCCTTGGGCAGATCGGCAATCCAGCGCCTGAGGTCGCGTGGGGTGGCTTCACAGAAAGACAAGCGCAACTGCGTGGGTGTCGGGGTAGCCAGTGGTGGTCGGGATCGTGGCTCACTCATGCCGTGACAAGCTCCGGCGGCGAATAGGGCAATGCCAAAACTTTAGCAGTTGTGGTCCGTTTCGCTGGCGTTTGTCAGGCTTTTTTACCGTTGGTCTGCTGGCCTGGTGCCATTTCCGCAGGCGCTACTAGGCTGTCTGACGTGCGATCGGAAACGCACGGTTGCACGGCCTGCCGTCAACGTCGGGGCAGGTCTCCCGAAACTTCAAGGAGATGAGGTTCATGTCTAAATACGCAGTGGCAAATCAATGGGGCGGTAGTTCGGCACCTTGGCATCCGGGTGGAACCTGGGTGCTGGGCGCGCGGGACAACCAGAACGTCGTGGCGATCGACATCAAGTCCGGCGACGGTGGCAAAACCTTTACCGGCACCATGACCTACGCCGGCGAAGGCCCTATTGGCTTCAAGGCTCAGCGCACTGGCCAGAACCAGTACAACGTCGAAAACCAGTGGGGTGGCAACGATGCCCCCTGGCATCCAGGTGGCAAGTGGGTGATCGGCGGGCGGGATAACCAGAACGTTATCGCGTTGAGTGTCACGTCCAATGACGGAGGGAAAAACCTCAGTGGCACCAATACCTACGCCAACGAAGGGCCGATCGGCTTCCGTGGGCAGATAGAGTAACGGCGCCACCCAGGTCGTATCCGCCCCTTCGCAGACGTGCGAAAGGGCGGATCAACCGGTTCAGGCGTTCGACTGTGCCAGGGCCTGACCCATCTGTACCGGCGAGCCGGCTTTCAATTCTTCAACCCACTTCACCTGATCCGGCCCGAACAGCACAATCGCGGTCGAACCCAGCTTGAAGCGCCCCAGTTCCGCACCTTTTTCCAGATGGATCGGCGCACGGGCGGCTTCGTCGTAGCGGAAGGTTTTCAGTTCGCGCTTCGGCGGCGTGACCAGACCGGCCCATACGGTTTCGATCGATGCCACGATCATCGCGCCCACCAGCACCACGGCCATCGGCCCGCGCTCGGTGTCGAAGATGCACGCCACGCGCTCGTTGCGGGCGAACAGTTCAGGAACGTTTTCCGCGGTGGTCTGGTTGACCGAGAAGATCCGGCCCGGAATGTAGACCATTTCGCGCAGGGTGCCGGCCAGCGGCATGTGCACGCGGTGGTAGTCCTTCGGTGACAGGTAAACAGTGGCGAATTCACCGCCCATGAACGGCGCCGCATTGGCCGCGTCGCCGCCCAGCAGTTCCAGCACGCTGAAGCTGTGGCCCTTGGCCTGGAAGATGCGGCCGTGCTCGATCGGGCCGAGCTGGCTGATCGCGCCGTCGGCCGGGCTGAGGATCGCGCCCGGGGTCTGGTCCAGCGGACGTGCGCCGTCTTTCAGGGCGCGGGTGAAGAAGGCGTTGAAATGCTCGTAAGCGGTCACGTCTTCAACCAGTGCCTGCGACATGTCCACTTGATAACGCTTGGCGAACCAGGTGGTGAAGGCATTCTTGAACCAGCGCACGCGGCACTCGGCGACGCAGCCGGCCAGGCGCGACAGCAAGTGATGCGGCAACAGGTATTGGCTGATGATAAACAAACGCTCTTTCATGACTGTCCTTAAAAATCCTTAAAGCTCGACGGGGGTGTCGGGGTGGTTGCCCCATTCGCCCCAGGAACCGGCGTAGCCCTTGACCCGCGGATAACCGAGGGCCTTGGCCACCAGATAAGTGAAACCGGACCGGTGATGGGTCTGGCAGTGGGTAATGATTTCTTTGTCCTTGGTGATCCCGAGGTTTTCCAGGATCTGCGGCATGTCGGTACGGATGCGCAATTGACGCGCCTGATCCATGCCCGCCGTCCATTCGAAATTGACGGCGCCGGGGATGTGCCCGCCCTTGGCCGCCAGGACCTTCTCACCGGAATACTCCAGCGGCCCGCGAGCGTCCCAGATCGCCAGGTCTGCGGCACCGAGACGGCTTTGCAGGTACTCGCGGGTGGCGGTCGGTTCCTCGTGCAGGGTCAGGGCAACCGGGCCGCCCGCCGCCGGAGGAATCTGGATCGACATCGGCGAACCTTCCGCCAGCCACGCTGGCAGACCGCCGTCGAGGTAGTGGTATTTGTCATGACCGATCACGTCGAGCAGCCAGATGAAGCGCCCGGCCCAGCCGCCGCCTTCGTCGTCATAGACCACGTAGACCGCATCTTTGCGATGACCCAGCTCACCGAACAGTTCTTCGAGTTTTTCCTTGCTCGGCAACAGCCCCGGAGCCGGCGCCTGACCCAGCTGGGTGCGTTTCGGATCGACGAAGCGTGCGCCGGGAATATGTCCCTCGGCGTAGCGGGCGGCACTGGTCAGATCCACCAGAATCAGATCGCGGGATTCGAGGCGCGGCAGCAGGTCGCTCGGCTCGATCACCAGGGCCAGGCCAGAGAAATCAGACATGTGAGGTCTCCAGAGCACAAAGGGGAAGGATTGTAGCTGTCATTGGCCGCGCTGGCTAAAACTGTGCAGGGCTTTCTCGATGCACTGCGCGGTTTTGCCGAAGGCTTGCACGGTGATGTCGGCGAACGGCCCGCCACCCTGGTCGGCGACCACGATCATGATCACCCGGCCGTTGTTCACTAGTGAACGCAGGAACAGGTGTTCACCACGGAAAAGGGCGCGCAGCGAGGGCGGCAGCAGGGCGGAAAACTGGGCGTTGTTGTCCGGGGTGATCCGCACTTGCGCCTGCTGCGCGAGCAAGCGTTGCAACACTGAACTCTGGCTGACGACGAAATTCAGCGCAGCGGCGTCCTTCGGCAACCCCGAGGTTTGATGGACGCGCAGATTGGCGTGGCCGCGGTCGGCCATCAGGATCATCACCCGGCGCATGCCGCTGGCGACCAGTGCATCGCGGGCGGCGACGGTCAGGCTCATGGCGTTGGTGAAGCGGCTTGGCACGGCCAGCAGCTCCGCGCATTGCCGGCGCCATTGGCTCAGGTCTTCAGCGGACGGCGCCGCAGCCGACAGCATTCCGGCTGGAAGGCGACGGGTGCCCCACGGCCACAGCAGCGAAAGCGCCGGATGCCAAAGGTCCGGCATGAAATGATGGCGAGCGCTGACGGCGGCCTGTTGGTGCAATTGTTGTTGCACCTCGTCCATCGAGATTTGCAGGTAGAGGCTGGTCAGGAATTGCCAGCGCTCACTGTGCGGACTGTCCCAGGCCTGTTGCGCCGACAGTGCCAGTCCGTTGGCCAGCAACACGGTGTTGGCCGGCTGGTTGAGCCAGCGGCGCAGGGTCGGGTCGTCATCAAGGCGATTCTGCTGGCGCAACGGATGATCGACGTCGCGGGCAATGCGCAGGACCTTGACCAGTTCGCGCTGTTCGGTCAGCAGCAGCCGATAACCTTGCTGCACCCAGACCGGCAGACGCCAGACTTGCACCAGCGCCTCGCCGATCTTCAGCAGGCGCACGCCGAACAGCTGCTTTTCCACGACTCGCGCCGATTCACCCTTATGGATAACCCGCACTTCCCACTCTTCAAGCAATTTGGGAAAGGTCAGCGCCAACGGCCACAGCGGCGACAGAAACAAAAGACTGCCCCAATGGATGTCCTGCCATAGTCGCGCCAGTCGGCTGGCGAAAAAACCGTTGGCCTGTTGCGTGGCGTGCTGGCTGATCATCTGCAACTGGCGCAGGGGCTGGGGGATCTGTGCGGCAGGTTCGGCGGGCAGGCGCGCCAGCAACTCTTCGGTGCGACCAAGGCCGAGGCGATTGATCGCCACTTCGAGGTTTTCCGCAGGTGCAGTCATGTTGCCGTGGGTGTGGCGGTTGGCTTCGCGGATGATGCTCAGGGCCAGCGCCGGGCTGTCCTGCATCAGGTCGGCGATGTCGCGCAGCGAGCTGCGGTCATCGCGAATCGCCCGGCAGACCCGGTCATGGGCGTCTTGCGGCACTGGCAGACGAACGCTGTCGAGCAGCTTCACCCAGCCATCGAGTGTGGTCGGTTTTACGTGTGGGACGTTCGTTTCATTAGCCATGTCTGGACGAGATCTTCACTGACTGTAGACGCGCCCGGCATGGGCTAAATTGGCTTTTCGCCTGAACTGGCTATAGTCTGGCGCAGTTTTGCCGATAAGTAGAAGAAGAGATTTTTTAACTTCCGAATATGACCTTGAACCCGACTTAAACAAGTACCTTTCTACCTATGGCTAAAATTATCGGCATCATCGTCGTATTCGCGAGCGTGCTCGGCGGATACGTGCTCTCCCACGGCAAGATTGCCGCCCTGATCCAGCCCTTCGAGGTGATGATCATCGGCGGTGCGGCACTCGGAGCCTTCCTCCAGGCCAACCCCGGCTACATGACGATGCACGTGCTCAAGAAATCCCTGAGCATGTTCAGTTCGCGTTTCAGCCACACGTTCTATCTGGAAGTGCTGGGCCTGATCTACGAGATCCTCAACAAGAGTCGCCGCGAAGGCATGATGGCCATCGAGGGCGACATCGAAGACGCCGCCGCGAGCCCGATCTTCGCCAAGTACCCGGCGGTACTGAAAGACGAACGCATGACCGCGTTCATCTGCGACTACCTGCGCATCATGTCGTCCGGCAACATGGCTCCCCACGAGCTGGAAGGCCTGTTCGACATGGAACTGTACAGCCTGAAGGAAGACCTCGAACATCCGTCCCACGCGGTGAACGGCATCGCGGACGCCATGCCGGGTTTCGGTATCGTCGCGGCGGTACTGGGTATCGTGGTGACCATGGCCTCCCTGGGTGAGGGCGATCAGAAGTCCATCGGTCTGCACGTGGGTGCGGCACTCGTGGGTACCTTCTTCGGTATTCTCGCGGCGTACGGTTTCTTTGGCCCGTTGGCGCACTCCCTGGCCCACGATGCCAAGGAAGAGCTGAACGTCTACGAAGCCATCAAGGCCTCGCTGGTGGCTTCGGCTTCCGGCATGCCGCCGTCGCTGGCTGTCGAGTTCGGTCGCAAGGTTCTGTACCCGGCTCACCGTCCAAGCTTCGCCGAGCTGGAACAAGCCGTTCGCGGTCGTTAAGTCATGGAAAATAACCAGCCGATAATCATCAAGCGCGTCAAGCGCATCGCCGGCGGGCATCACGGCGGGGCGTGGAAGATCGCCTTCGCCGACTTCGCGACGGCGATGATGGCGTTCTTCCTGGTGTTGTGGCTGCTGTCCACCGCGACCCCGGAACAGAAGATCGCCATCGCCGGTTACTTCAAGGACCCGGTCGGTTTCTCCGAAAGCGGCACGCCGTACATCATTGATCTGGGCGGCACGCCGACCCTGGCGCCGGAAAACACCCTCAACCCTGAAGTGAAGTCGCAACCGCAGCCGGACAAGGTCACGGTCGACACCGAACAGGTTGAAGGCATGGCCGAGCAGGTCGAGAAGGAACGTCTGGAACTGTTGCTGCAAGAACTGCAGAACAAGGTCGACGAGAACCCGCAGCTGCAGAAGTTCAAGGATCAGATTCTGTTCGAAATCACGCCGAACGGCTTGCGCATCCAGATCATGGACGCCGAGAACCGGCCGATGTTCGATTCCGGCTCTGCACGCCTGAAGCCGTACTTCGAAGACATCCTGCTGGCCATGGCCGACACCATCAAAGCGGTGCCGAACAAGATCAGCATCAGCGGTCACACCGATGCCAAGCCTTATGTAGGCAATGGCGACTTCGGCAACTGGGAGCTTTCGGCCAACCGCGCCAACGCCGCCCGGCGTGCGCTGGTGGCGGGCAGTTATCCGGACGCTCAAGTGGCGCGGGTTGTTGGTTACGCTTCGTCGGCACTGTTCGACAAGGAGAACCCGTTCAACCCGGTCAACCGCCGTATCGACATCGTGGTGCTGACCAAGAAGGCCCAGGCGGCCATCGAAGGCTCGCAAGGTGCCGACCCGTCGCAACCCGCAGATCAAGGCCAGAACGGCGCGGCGCCGGCCACCCCGGTCGACCCGAACGCCTTGCCGGCAGATCAGCAGCCGGTGCCTGCACACGAGTTGCGCGAACGGCTGAACCTGTTCGACGACACGCTGCCGAAACCGACCGAGCCGGGCGCAGCGGCACCAGCCCCCGTGCCTGCTGCACCGGCCACTGCACCGAAGCAGTGACCCACAAAAAAGCCGACAGCGATGTCGGCTTTTTTTTGTGTCCGGCGGGAAGGCTGGTCACAGACGCATTCCCTGCGGCGCTCGGGCTGACTAAAACCCGCGTCGAATACGGTTTTTCAGCGCGTCATGAAACACTTCGGCGTTTTGTCGATTGGCGGTTCGGGTCGACTGATTTGCCGTGACCGAATCCAGGGTCATGGAGCGCTTGACGCTTCCTTCGGTGCGGTAAGCATCGATGAAGAAGTCCAGATCCCGATCGGTGCTCAGCTTCGGCCATTTGTCCAGATAGTGCGGAAGCTCCGCCGGCCCGGTTCTGAACGAGCAGATTCGTCGGTGGCTGATGGTCGCCTCGCCGATTTCGAACGGCACCCACCACGACAGTGCGGTCTTTTCCGACACCACGGCCAGCAGGTGGCTGCACTCGGTGATGTTACGGGTGATGACACCCGTGATGTCGTCGGTGGTCTGGGATTCAGGATCCAGCACATCAAGGTAGGTCTTGATATTGGCCTGAACCAGGCGGCTGTTGATGGCAATCGCCTGAGCGCGATCGCCGTGGCGGTAGCTGATGAATACGGGCATCAGAAATGTCCTTTGAGCGCTAGCTCTCGATAATAGGCGCCGAGTGCAGTGAGGCGGCAGCCGGTGGAGTGGAGGGCGGCGTAGTACATGTGCTCGGCGTCGACCGGTTCGATCAGGCTGTGGCGGTTGCACATCTGCAACTGTTTGAAGACATCGCCGTGATCGGGATCGAATGCCGCTTCGGTGGGTTCGTAGCTGGGATCGAGCCGGAAGACGAAGCTCGGCTCGGGAAACCAGTCCTTGAGCTTGCGCAGTGTTTCTTCGGCAATCAGCGGCGCGACTTCGCGCAGCGGTACGAATTGCGACACGTTGGTCTTGAACACCGGCCGCTGTTCCCATGCCCCCAGCGCATTGTCGACAAACGAATACACACTGCCCGGCGTGACCTTGCCCAATACATTGGCTGCGCCGCCGTGCAGGGCTTGCAACAGCAGATCGGTGAACACCCCGTGGCCACGGCTTTCCAGCGCCGATTGTTCTTTCTTGCAGGCCGTCAGGATGGTCATGCCTTCGCCGATCACGCTGCTGCCACCGCGCAGACTGCGCATGGCACCTGCTGCGCCGGCCTGGCAGCAATCCAGGATGATGATCTTGTTCTTGATGTGCGGTGCCTGATCGGCCCACGTCAGAATGTCGCTGATGCGAATGCCTTCGCCGCCGTGCCGGAAGTCCTGTGGAATCAGCAGTCCTTCGTCGATGCTGGTGTCGAACTGGCCATGGCCTGCGAAGTACAACAGCGCCACATCGCAGTCGCCGGAAAACAGCTCCCGGATCTGTTGCTTCATCGTGTCGAGTGTCAGGTTCTCCTCGGCTGAAGTCAGTACCTTGCTGCTGAAGTTCGGCCGCCCGTTGGCGTGGCGCTCCAGTACCGATGCCATGGCCATGGCATCGTTGTTACAGCCGCTCAGAGGGGCGACATGGTGGTAGTGGTTGATGCCGATAAACAGTCCCTTGCGCATGGTTACACCGCCGTGTGCAGGCGGATGGCCTTGATGATGCTCTGGGTGTTCCACGCACACTCGGCATGTGCGGCATTGCGTACAACGGTGGAAATCCGTTCGGCACCGAACGGTTTGATCGCGATGATCACCTTGCCCATGCGTCTGGCGATCTCGATTTCCTTGTTGATCCACTTGCTGTAGGTCGAATACATGCCGGCCATGATCAACACCGCCGAGCACGGCCGGATCTTGTTTTCGATCGCCTCCTCAAGCTGCTTGTCGGTGCGTGCACCCATGATCGGATTGTGCGGTGGCACGGAAAAGTTCTTGAAGCAGAAGTCGGGTTGAGCGCCGAGCAGGCGCACCAGATTGTCGTGGGCGTGCGGATGATTCCACGAGTGACTGATGAACAAATGATAGGTCTGCATGGGGTTCCTCGGAGATCGCATAGGTGCGAAGGAAGAACCCAATTTAGGCCTCTGGAAGGGCGCTACAAGGTCTGGGCGGGAAAAGAGAAATGTCCTGCAAACTGAAGTAATCAGGCTTACAGAAAGGGCTTGTGTTTAAGGTGAGGGTGGAAACGCCGGCAGGTTCCGACAACCGGCAGCCCTTGGGGAAGGGCCGCCGACAGGGCTGTTTAGTAACCGTTTTCCGGCAAGCTGGCGATGATCGAGCGGTAGCTGTTCATTCGCTGCTGCTGCACGCGGCCATCTTCCAGGGCCTTGAGCAGTGCGCAACCGGGTTCGCGATCGTGTTTGCAATCGCGGAAGCGGCAGGTGCCGAGCAGATCGTTGAACTCGATGAAGCCGGCTTCGACGTCGGCGCGGCTGACGTGGCCGAGGCCGAATTCACGGATGCCCGGGGAGTCGATCAACTCGCCACCGCCAGGGAAGTGGAACAGGCGCGCAGTGGTCGTGGTGTGCGTGCCCTGACCGGACAGCTCGGACAGCGGGCCGACGCGGGTTTCGACTTCCGGCAGCAGGCTGTTGACCAAGGACGACTTGCCGACACCGGACTGACCAACGAACACGCTGATGCGCCCGTCGAGCTGTTTCTGCAATTGCTCCATGCCGTTGCCGTGGTGCGCCGAGACTTCCAGCACCGGATAGCCGAGTGTGCGGTAGACCGCCAGCAGGGCGTTCAGCGCCGGGGCGTTCTGCTCGTCGATCAGGTCGAACTTGTTCAGCAGCAGCAACGGACGGATGCCGGCGTGTTCGGCGGCGACCAGATATCGGTCGATCAGGTTGGCGTGGGGCTCGGGCAGCGGGGCGAAGACGATGACGATCATGTCGACGTTGGCGGCCACCGGCTTGAGCTGGCCACGGCTGTCCGGACGGCACAGCTCGGTGGTGCGCGGCAGTTGCGCGACGATTACGCCGATGCCTTGGTTGCCGGCGCGCCAGACCACCTGGTCGCCGGTCACCAATGCAGGCAGATTGGCGCGCAGGTGGCAGCGGAAGACCTGGCCGGCCAGTTCGCCGTCAACGGCCTCGACCTCGACCTGCACACCGAAGTGGGCAATCACCAGGCCGTGCTGTTCCGGGCCCAGGTCGCCGCCTTCGAGCGCCTCGACAGCCGAGGACTCGCGTTTGGCGGCGCGGGCGGCGCGCTCGCCCTGAATCTTTTCGATGCGCCAGTTTTGACGACGATTGAGTTGGCGTTTGGCCATGGGTGTTCCGTCTGAAGAATGCAGCGATTAGGTAAAACGGCCGCGAGTTTAGCACGCCCGGCAGGCTGCCTAGGCTAAACTGCGCAGCATTGCTCAGGAGCCGAAATATGCAAAACCCGCAGAATCTGATCTGGATCGACCTGGAAATGACCGGTCTGGATCCGGAAAACGACGTGATCATCGAAATGGCCACCATCGTCACCGACAGTGACCTGAACACCCTGGCCGAAGGCCCGGTGATCGCCATCCACCACAGCGACGAAGTCCTCGCCCGCATGGACGAGTGGAACACCCGCACCCACGGCAACTCGGGTCTGACCCAGCGCGTGCGTGAAAGCCGTGTCAGCATGGCCGAGGCTGAAGCCGAAACCATCGCCTTCCTCGAGCAGTGGGTGCCGAAGGGCAAGTCGCCGATCTGTGGCAACAGCATCTGCCAGGATCGCCGCTTCCTTTATACCCACATGAAGGCGCTGGAAAGCTACTTCCACTACCGCAACCTCGACGTCTCCACGCTCAAGGAACTGGCCGCGCGCTGGGCACCGGACGTGCGTGACAGCTTCAAGAAGGGCAGCACTCACCTCGCACTGGATGACATCCGCGAATCCATCGCCGAGCTGCAGCACTACCGCAAGCATTTCATCAAGTTCTGAGATCGGCACCCACGCCGGGGCGCCCTCTTTTGGTGCCTCGGCGAAGTGAGTAGACTGCGCGCCTTCCTGCCAGGATCGCCACCATGTTGCTGATGCTCTACCTCGTCGCTATTACTGCCGAAGCCATGACCGGCGCCCTGTCTGCGGGCCGTCGCGGCATGGACTGGTTTGGCGTGGTGCTGATTGCCTGCGTCACCGCATTGGGCGGCGGTTCGGTGCGTGACGTGCTGCTCGGGCACTACCCGCTGACCTGGGTCAAACACCCGGAATATCTGGTACTGACCACAGTCGCGGCGATGATCACCGTGTTCACGGCTCGCTGGATGCGCCATCTGCGCTCGCTGTTTCTGGTGCTCGACGCGGTCGGTCTGGTGGCGTTTACCCTGATCGGTTGCATGACCGCCCTGGAAATGGGCCACGGGATGCTGGTGGCCTCGGTCAGCGGCGTGATCACCGGTGTATTCGGCGGCATCCTGCGCGATATCTTCTGCAACGATATTCCGTTGATCTTCCGCCGTGAGCTGTATGCCAGCGTCTCTTTTGCAGCTGCCTGGTGTTACATGCTGTGCCTGTATCTCAATGTGCCGAGTGAGCAGGCAATTCTGATTACCCTGTTTGGTGGTTTTCTGTTGCGATTGTTGGCGATTCGTTTTCATTGGGAAATGCCGAAGTTTGTCTATAACGACGAACATTGATATCTGTTGCAGCTGATTGATTTTTCCTGATTGCAAGTTTCGGAATGCTTGCAAGAGCATGTTTCTTACATTTTTCGCTTTGTTGGCTGTTTTGAAGCCGTGTTATTTCTTTTGTTGATGGGTTGTCAAAGGCAACCCTTGAATAGAACTCTTCAAAGGAAATGAATCATGAGTGAAATCGAGAGTACAACGTCGCATCAGCAAACTGCTCCGCCTGTTCTCGAAGGACTTGCCAGTTTCAAGGTGAAGTTTGATGCCGGTGATAGCACCAGTATTAAATCGCTGTACGGTAATGGCCGCATGCAGGTGAAGGTGCAAGTTCTGGTTTCCGGGGTGGACGCCAACGGCGATGCCATGCATGTGCCGGAAGATGTAATAAATAGCATAGAGCTTATCCATTACAGCACTGGCAGAACATTGCGTGATGGCTGGGCCGCGAGCACCGAGCAGGGACGTTACACCCTTGAGGCGCAAACTTCGGCTGCCGCCGGTGTCGACCACGACGACGATGCTGAAAGCGACAGCGTCCATCCGCAGGTTCGCACTTTCTGGGTATCCTCATCGGTCGCGGGAACGACCAGGATTGCTGCACGCTTGTCACTGAACGGGCTGAGGATTCTCAGTAACGGGACCACGCTGTCCAGTGTTCATGACAGCAGCGTAACGATTGAGTCCCAAACGCCTGCGGCTTATGCCATCGAGCAATTCCGCTGGTATCAAGCCCGGCGCGGTAATGAGCAGCCCGGTAATCGTATCTTCAACTACTACCTGGGACTTTACCCACAGGGGCAGCAGATCAAGCTGGTTGATTGGATTGCAGACGGAGCTGAAGCCGGCGAGAACTATGCTTTTGCCGGGGGTAACAAGTTAGAGGAGTCGAGTACCAATTTTATGCTGGCCACTTTTGTCCGCCCGGAACGAAACACGCTGGACGTACAACTGCCATTTAATGGGGATCCCATTGCGTTCCTTTTTTCCGAGGCTGTTACACGAGAGTCCAAAAAGTACTCTGTCAGGGTCAATGATCACGACGGAGAACTGACGGTTGTTCAGGCGCTGTCCGAATATTCTGAACTTGCACCAAGCTCCAGGTACGGCGAAGTTCTTCACTTCCGTGCTATTGATCAACACGGCACCGAGCACAAGCTGGCATTCAGGCTGGATTTTCATACGCGCAATTTCACACTGGAACGAGGTTGAGTCGATACATCGCTGATGCTGATCGGGCAGGAGTGGTAGGTATATATGCGCATTTATACTGCAAGTATCGATAGAGTGTGATGTTCAACTATCAGGTACTCGCATGGAACGTGCAGTACTTATGACTCGCGTTGGCCCTTTGGTTTGCGGGGCCAGCGCAACGACACCTCAAGGATGAGCGCTCATGGCTGACAAAATGCCAAAGGTCAAACCTGTTGCTACCCCAAGCAACTCACCCGATTTCAGTATCGATGTTTCACATCGGCTACCGCTTCCTGCTTCTGCAGCGCCGCAGATATCCATGCCGAATCGACTGGAGCCGTCGCACATTTTCTCCCGGCAAGATATGGGCGCACTGACGCAGGAAACCAGCGTGAGTGCGGCCCCGATCTCTTTGGTAACCAATGAGCTCGCGATACTTTCGGCGCTCCCCTCGCTGGCAGACTATTGGATACCCAAATCAGCACACCTCGGCGAAGCCGATGCGCAAGGCATCCGGATGTACAAGGGGCGGCAGTTTGTGCAAGTCGCCGACGACCGTTTCGTGCAAGTGGTTCCTGATGTGGAGAGTGGCTTGTTTCGTGCCACTAAAGCCAGAGAACTCGAACCCTCCGGTCCGCTGTTGAAGCCGAATGGCGAAGGCAGATTCTGGGATGCGGTAGACAGCATTGATTCGCTTGATCGACTTGAAAGTCTCGACCCGGTACGCAATCGGATGTCCGTTGCCGAGCGCGTACGTGATCTTTATCCGCAGATCCCGGACGAGGAAGTGGCGACGTTTATCAACCAGCGCTTGAGGAGTGATCCATTCGGCGTAATGACGCGGCTCGAAAAAGAGTTCGCGATGTTGCGTGACGAACTGGCGATATGGAGTGCCGGCGAGGCCTCGCCTCACTCACATTCACATTCACATTCGCAATCGTCAGCGCAGGGCCGTGCGCTGACGCTTGCCGGAGAACGCCAGGCTCGTGAGCAATTCAGCGCAGTGCTGCAAGATATCTGGCAACGCAAGTCGGTATCGCGATGGGGATACGGTGACGATCATTTTTCGTCGAACATCGATTTTTCTGGTGAGTTGCCAAGGTTATCCGCGCGGTTCGAATATGTAACAGAATTAATATTAACCGCGCAGGTAACCAGTGCGCGAATAGGCGCGTTCCTCGACAGTTTTCCCAATGTCCAATACTTGATGATCACTGGCGTAAGAGCGGAAGAGTTTCCGTCAGGAATCTTTCAAATGCGTGAATTGCGCGAGCTTACATTGAAAAATTGCTCGCTTGGACTTACGGAGGTGACGGCTGAGGGGCTGTCTCGAATAGAAACACTCACATTGCTGAATCTGGCACACAATCCTCTGACAGTCACCCCGCATGTGGGCTTCATGTCGGAATTGAAAGAGTTGATGCTGCATGATGCCAACCTTTCCAGTATTCCTTCAGGAATAAGCACGCCGAAAGAACTCGGAGTGTTGGCGTTGCAGAATAATAATATTTCAGATGTTGGTGATGAGTTATTCGATGTTCCGGATACACAACATTTGTTTGTCGGGCTGGTGAACAACCCGTTGAATAACGTATCGAGGCAACGAATTGGTCATTATCTGGAAGATGCCAGCATGGATCGAAAAATAGAAATTCAGATGGATGAGCCACTTTCAGAGGTGGAGTCCGACAGTGAATCCGCAGAGAGCGGATTCGGGACGGACTCAGACAGTAACTGAGTGTTGGAGGAAGTAACAAACATTCAGGTTGTCCAACATGTTTTGATAAATATAAACAAATTTTTTGCCCTCTTCCGTTTTTGGCTCCACCTGAGGCAGGACCGGAAGAGGAGCATCAGGCCCTCAGAATTAAGGCTTTGGGACGGGCGGTCTTGAGGTTTGTGAGCCGGTGGTGTGTCTTGTTGAAGGTTTGAAAAGTGTGTGTGAGTTTTGATTTGATATTCAGGCATTTCCTCGCCTGGAGCTGTTAATAGTTTGTAGAGTGTTGAAGGTTTTATTGTCGTTTTGATCGTGCGTCAATGCTTCGGCAAGTCCTGACAAGGACGAAACTTATTCATTGCCAAGGTATTATTTGATGTTTGATGAGCAACTCAGTATTTCCCGTATCGAGGTGAAGTTTGACGCCGGCAGGTCTGGCCAACATAAAACGCTTTACGCCAACGGTCGCATGCAAGTACGCGTGTTGGTACTTTTACACGGTGTCGATAACAGTGGAGACGATGCGTCGCTGTATGGACATCCCGCCTTGCAGTCCCTGCGCCTGATTGCCTATAACGGCGCCCGGCCTCTTGAGGGCGATTGGAGCGTGTCCACCCAGGAAAATCGCTATGCACACGAAATGTCGGGTGGGGCACCGCGCATGACCGAAGTTCCTCGCGTAAAGAACAACCGAATCAGTGATGATTCCGACCCTGTGCAGGTTTTTGAATTCTGGGTTTCCGCTTCCAGGCCTGGAATTATGGAAGTGGCTGCCGAAATCGTCATGAACAACGTGACATTGCGAACTAACGGGATCGGTTTTGATAGCAGTGTGACGCTCGAAGCTGTTCCTCCGAAGGTGTACCCACTGAGCAGTTTTTCGTTGAGGAAATACGACGACGCGCAGCAGAGGGCTGGTTACGACTGGATTCAGCTTTATCACATTGGTCTGCAAGCGGAAGGACGGCAGGTTCATCTCCTCGACTGGTACAGCAGTGAGGTAAAACTTGACCCTTATGATTCCGAAGAAGCGGTACAGGTCTACGTGTCCGGCAACATTTCCGGAACACAGGATGGTCGTAGAAACTTTTACGGTTATATGGCACCGATCTATGGAGAAAAAGCCACGTTTCGCGGCCCTCTCGGCTACGTAACGGTACCGATCAACAAAGTGCCCGGGCAGTTGACACTTGTTCAGTATGTTTCAGCTGACCTGCAAGTGGCTCGGGAGAGCGAAAGTGCATTCGAATTTGCAGTAATCGATGAGTTTGGCACGGAACACAGGCTCTCTCTCGACGGTAACAAGGAACAACGAAATTTTATTTTGGATGAGTCGCGGCGATCAATGAAACAGCTTGCCTGATTTCGCTTGGTGACCAGCAAGTTGTTGCTGGTCACTTGATATCGCCAATCGCTGAACCTGAAAATAAAGGACGTTTTTTCCATGGAAAGTAATTTTTCTTCCAAAGCACATTCAAACGCTTTCAACTTTAGTGAGTTTGTTTCCGGAGGTGTTGATCCTCGCACCGGCATGTATACGTGTGCGCTTTCCTTGGGCAAGTTGCACTCAGCGGACCTCAATGGCCCTGAGCTTGCACTTTCTTTGGGCTTCAATCCGCTCAATCAGATGGATACCGGTTTCGGCGTAGGCTGGTCTTTGACCATGACGCATTACGACTTGCGCAGCAAAGTCATGACGCTGGCCAACGGTGAACGCTATCAGGCTGTGGAGACCTCCAGCGGCTTGAAGTTCAAGGAAATGAAGCTGCAAACCGCCAAGGTGCTGGAGATCGGGACGGGGCGCTACGAAATTCGCTACAAGGATGGTCGGCGTGAGCTGCTAAAGGTTCAGGCTGGCACTCAAGTCGCGGTAGTGGAAAAAATCATTGCCCATAATGGTGTGAGCATCACGCTGAAGCATGTGTTGTTCAATCAGTTTCCCATGTTGGCTGAAGTCAGCGACGCCAAGCGATGCCTGCTGAAAATCACACGCAATGCAGGTCAGGTCACACTGACCCGGCATCCCGATAGTTTGGCCCGTTCCGATTACGCATTGATCCTGAAAAATAGTCAGGTTACGGCAATCGAGCTACCGGTCGGCAAAGGCTGGGAGCTGGAATATGAAGTCATTGATCAGGCCATCTATTTGCGGCGCGTCGTCAACCCGTTGCGCGGTGTAGAAATCATTCGCTACAAACGACAAGGTCACCGTTTCGTGAGTGGCGTCGAACAGACACTGCCATTTGTCATCGCTCACGAGATTTATCCCGGGCGCGATCAACCCCGGATATGCAAGGCCTACTCGTATTCAGACCATAACTTTCTCGGGCAGGGTCTCGTCCCGACCAGAAGCAATGATGGAGACCCTCTCTACCTGGCACCCGCCAACTATGTCTATTCCTCGGACGAGCTAATGGTGGTCAACGGTAAGGTGCACACTCGCATCCGCCGCACTTACAACAAATTCCATTTGTTGATCACGGAGGTCACGACAAGTGGCGATGCCCAGACCTCAACGACTATCGAGTATCACTGTTGCGTCACCAAGCCATTCAATGAGCAGCCTGCCCAGTTCCGCATGCCAAAAGTTCAGAAGGTGACTTATCTCGACCGGCGCACCCAGCACAAGCGTGAGGAAATCACCGTCACCGAGTTCGATGGTGAAGGCAACTTGCTGAAGATTGTCGAGCCGAATGGAGTGACCACTGTGTCGGAGTTTTATCCGGCAAGTGGTGGGGACAACTGTCCGGAGGATCCGCTGGGTTTCGCCAGGTTTCAGAAAAAAAGGACAGTCATTCCTGCAGCGGGGGGCGCAAACTCGACGGTTACGTACTACGACTATGTTCTGCATCCCGCGCTGAGCGGTGCGGAGCTGGCCTTCGTCCTGCCGGTTGAGGAACGTTTTTTCGAGCTTGTGGAAGGGGTCGAAATCCTGCGATCGAAGACCGAAAAGCGTTACCTGAATACGCCAGAGGATCCGCTCAAGCACGGGGCCATGAAAGAGCAAAGCATCACTCTGGCAGATAAAAAAAACCGTACCGAGTTCTCCTATGGGCTCAAGGGCACCAGGCTGGAGGTAAAGTCCAGTACTCACGGATTTGATGGCGCGCTGCAGACCAGTGAGAAGGTGCTCTCGACGTTGAGTGGATTACAGGTCGCGAGCATCGGTGTCGATGGTGAACGCATCGAATATGAATACGACGCGATCGGCCGGGCGGTGTCCAAAACGCTTGCCCGGGGTACCCCCTACGCCGCCTTGACCCGATGGGCCTATTTGCCCGCCAGTAAGCAGCAGCCCGCTACGATAGTGACCACCGATCCAGCCGGTGGTGAGCAGCGCGCGACGTATGACGGCCTGGAAAGGGTTATCACCGTTGAGGAAAAGGACTGTGACCATCCGGACAAGGACGGACTCATTCACAGTCGCACTCTTTATTCCGCGATTCATGATTCGGCGGGTCACAAAGTGAAAGTCACGCTGACCGATTGGCGTGATGGCAAGCCTTATCCCGTTGCGACCGCCTACGAATTCGATCACTGGGGCCAGCTCAGCAAGACCCTCCATGCCGATGGGCGTATCGAATACAACGAGGTCGATCCGGTCGCTCGCCGGCAAACGAATTGGCTTCAGGGGATGGGCAAGACCGTCACTTTCGTCAACGATTTTGGTAAACCGCTGAGCGTCGAGAGCTTCAATCTGAGGCGCGAGAGTCTGGGTAAAACCACTTATACCTATGACGGGTTCGGGCGCACGGCCAGCCAGACCGATCCGGTTGGCAATACCACTCGATATGAATACGACGTCTTTGATCGCATGATCCGCAGTGTCATGCCCGACGCCAGTGAGGTAGTCACCGAATACGCGGATCACACTGACGAAGCGCTGCCGGTCGGGATCCAGGTCGATGGCAAGGTATTGGGTCGGCAGATCTATGACGGTTTGAATCGCCTGACGGAAAGTACGGTGGGTGGGCGCCAGTCGCAGACTGGTTACGAAGCGGGTTTCAGTCAGCCTCAGTGGTACAGGAGCGCTGAGGGCAAGAAGACCGAATTCACTTATTTGCGAGACCTGGGCGGTTTACTGACCGAGCGCAAGGCGGGGGCTCTGCTCACGACCATGACGTACGACCCCGTCAGTGGTCAGCCGTTGACCTGCACCGAAAACGACCGAGAACATCGTTTTGCCTATTATCCTTCCGGGCGCATCAAGTCCGAAACGACGACCTTCGGTGATATCAGCAAAGCAACCTCCTTTACTTATTCCCTCGAGGGGCGACCGCTCACTTATGTGGATGTTCTCGGCGGCGAGCATATTTGCGAATACGATGAGCACGGCCGCTTGTTGGCAACTGTGCAAGGGACCCTGAAAACCGAATTCCACTACAGCACACTGACCGGGATGCTGGAGTGGACGAAGACCGAAGACACTTCGATCAAGCGAAGAATGATCACTCGGTTTGCCTATGATGATATCGGTCGTGAGACTTGCCGTACTTTCGAGATCAAGGGCCAGCCCGACCAGACGCTGGTGTCGGCTTATACGCTTGCCGGCAAACTGGCGCAGAAAGTGTCCATGCGCGGTACGCAAATACTGCGCGATGAACGATTTGCCTACGATGTGCGTGGCCGGCTGATCCAGTACGACTGTGCGGGTACCCAAAAACCCCGGGATCCTTATGGCAAGGAGATTGTTCAGCAGACATTCACGTTCGATGCGCTGGATAACCTTCTGAGCGTGCAGACGCGGTTTCCGCTGGGTGTGAATCTGACCACCTTCAGTTACGACAATCCGGACCCTGTACAACTCAGTGCAGTCAGGCATTCACACGTCGACTATCCACCGGCAGTCACCCTGGAATATGACGCCAACGGCAGGATGATCAAAGATGACCAGGCGCGAGTCCTGGCCTATGACGCATTCGGGCGTCTTGAGCAATTGACCGGTGCAGGAGGCTCGGTCATTCGCAATTACCATTACGACGGTTTTGACCATCTGGTTGAACTGTCGCAACCGGAAAATGCACCTACCCAGCGTTATTACCACGAAGGGCGTGTCATCCATGAAGTCAGTGGTAAAAGTTCATCCAGTATCGTGCGTCACGGTGGACTACTGGTGGGGCAGCAGCAACTCGGACCGGGCAGCAGCACACAACTGTTCGGCACCGATCAGCAGCACAGTGTGCTGGCAGAGCTGGGTGAAAAAAATCTGACTGACCGTGTTTACAGCCCGTACGGGCACCTTCCTGCCGAAAGCGGGGTGTTCAGTCTGGCGGGGTTCAATGGTGAGCAGCTTGATCGGGCAACCGGTCTTTACCTGCTGGGCAATGGTTACAGAGCCTACAGCCCGACGCTGATGCGTTTTCTCGGCCCCGACAGCATGAGTCCGTTTGGCGGGGGGGGATTGAATGCCTACGCTTATTGCCTGGGCGATCCCGTCAATCGTGTCGACCCGACAGGGCATATATCCTGGCAATCGATTCTGGGCATCGGAATGGGGGTGCTCGGGATTGTTGCCAGCGTGCTGACGATGGGCGCTGCCACGCCGTGGGCGCTGGCGGCGCTGGGACTGACTGTCGCTTCAGGTTTGACGGGTATCGCCAGTGAAGTGCTCGATAATTATGCACCGGACTCTCAATTGGGAGAGGTATTGGGCTGGATCAGTGTCGGCCTTGGACTGGCTTCGCTCGGTGCCGGTCTGGCGGCTGGCGCCAAAGCGGGTGTCAATGCCGGCAGAAAACTGGCTTCGGCCTTTGAGCAGGGACTCAGTTCAAAGGGGACGATGAAAATGGGCAAGGTGCTTGCCAAGGGCAAAGGCGCGAAGGCCGCGGCCAGGAAAGCCAATGCGCCGGTTGAGGAGCAGGTCGAAAAGCAATGGACGCTGGTCAGGCCCAAAGACAAGTTGAACTTTCTCAGGATAGAGGCGCGCAAGGCCTCGGAGGACAGGGCAGAAGAGTTCATGAAACATGTTGAAGCGGGTAACTCCCCGACCTCCGCCGCCAGACTCATCCATGCCGAATATACGCCAATGTATGGTCCGTCCAGCACGACATCAAAACCAATGCATCTTTACTTGTCGAAGGGAGACCGTATTTATCTGACGGAGAACACCAAAGACCGGATCGTCATCATCAAGCAGATGGGTGGCCACTATAACGAAAAAAAATAGGCATCAATGATCAGACCGGGCAGTACCGGCATGTGCCAACAGCACTCAACTACGATTTGAGCACATTGTCTGCCGGTTCTGCCTGCGCAGATCCGGCGTGCTGTTCCAGTGCCCACTCCACATGCTCTCTCACCAGCTCGGACGGATAATCCCGTCGCGCCTTCAACGCTTCCAGCACCGGAATCGTTGAAGGCGCATTGCCCAGCCCCACTGCCAGATTGCGCAGCCAGCGTTCGTAACCCGCCCGGCGCAGTGGCGAGCCTTCAGTGCTGCTCAGGAACTTGTCTTCATCCCACAAAAACAGCTCGGCCAGTTCGGCATTGTCCAGGTTGTGCCGTGGCTTGAAGTCGCTTTCACCGGACGGACGGGCGAAGCGGTTCCACGGACAGCAGATCTGGCAGTCGTCACAACCGAACACGCGGTTGCCGATCAGTGGCCGCAAGTCTTCGGGAATGGCGCTTTTCAGCTCGATGGTGAGGTAGGAAATGCAGCGTCGCGCATCCAGCACATACGGGCCGACGAAGGCGTTGGTCGGGCAGATGTCCAGGCAGGCGGTGCAGCGTCCGCAGTGTTCGGTGCTGTGTGGGGCGTCCACTGGAAGCGGGAGGTCGACGAACAGTTCGCTGAGAAAGAAGTAACTGCCGGCCTTGCGGTTCAGTACCAGGGTGTTTTTGCCGATCCAGCCCAGTCCGGCCTGTTCGGCGATGGCTTTTTCCAGCACCGGGGCGCTGTCGACGAAGGCGCGGAAGCCGAACGGGCCGATTGCGGATTGAATTTTGTCCGCCAGTTGTTGAACGCGTTTACGGATCAACTTGTGATAATCGCGGCCCAAGGCATATCGCGAAATGTAGGCTTTTTCCGGATTGGCCAACAATTGCGCCATTTGCGTGTCACCCGGCAGGTAGTCCATGCGCAGCGACACCACACGCAGGGTGCCCGGCACCAGCTCTTCGGGGTGCGAGCGTTTACTGCCGTGGGCGCCCATGTAATCCATTTCGCCGTGGTAGCCGGCCTCGAGCCAGCGTTGCAGGTGCTGTTCATGCTCGGCCAGGTCCAGACCGCTGATGCCGACTTGCTGGAAGCCCAGCTCACGCCCCCAGTCCTTGATGGATTGGGCGAGGGCAGGCAGATCTGTGGTGATGGCGGACATGAGGCGAGAGAAACCGGAGCTGAGGTGCGTATAATTCTGCCAGACATCGGAGCCCGAAGACGCATGCCGCACACTAAAGATCAATTACCCGACGCGCTGTACCGTGCCGCGCAAGTGCGCGAACTCGATGAACGGCTGATCGCTGCCGGCACGCCGGGCTTCGAATTGATGCAACGCGCCGCCCACGCTACATGGCGCGCACTGGTGCGCCAATGGCCGTCCGGGAATGAATTGACGGTGTTGGCCGGGCACGGCAACAACGCCGGCGATGGTTATCTGGTGGCAGCGCTCGCTCACCGGGCGGGTTGGTCGGTGCGGGTATTGGCTGTCGGTGCACCGCAGCGTTTGAAGGGTGATGCCGCCGTGGCGCACGCCGAAGCCGTGGCGGATGGCGTCTCGATCTGTGCCTGGGATCCGTCCTGCGAGTTGCGCGGTATTGTCGTTGACGCCTTGCTCGGCACCGGCCTGAGTGGTGAGGTGCGTGAGCCCTATGCCGCTGCGATTGCGGCGATCAATGCCAGCGGGCTGCCGGTGGTGGCAGTCGATATCCCATCCGGGTTGTGCGCCGATACCGGTCATGCGCTGGGTGGGGCAGTGCACGCCGACCTCACCGTGACGTTCATCGGCCTGAAACTCGGGCTGTTCACGGGCGAGGCGGTGGATCATATCGGCGAACTGCTGTTTAACGATCTGCAGGCGTCTGCCGAAAGCTTCAGTGACATTCCTGCCGCCGCTCAACGGCTCAACGCGATTAACCTGCCGCGTCCGGCTGCCCGTGCGCCGGCTGCCCACAAGGGGCGATTCGGCCATGTGCTGCTGATCGGTGGCGATCACGGTTTTGGCGGGGCAATCCTGCTCAGCACCGAAAGCGCCTTGCGCAGCGGGGCAGGGATGGTCTCGGTCGCGACCCGCCCGGAACATGTGCCGGCGGCTTTGAGTCGGGTACCGGAGGCCATGGCACTGGGCGCTTCTTCAGCCAATCAGTTGATGGGGCTGCTGGACAAGGTGTCGGTGCTGGTGGTCGGGCCGGGGCTTGGGCAGGCCAGTTGGGGGCGAGCGCTGTTATCAGCCGCTGCCAATGCAGCGCTGCCGCAGGTATGGGACGCGGATGCGCTGAACCTGCTGGCCCGCGGTTTTGTCAGTTTGCCCAAGGATTGCGTGATCACGCCGCATCCGGGGGAAGCCGCGCGTTTATTGGGGATCAGTACCGCCGAAGTGCAGGCTGATCGTCCGGCGGCGGCGCTGGCGTTGAGCAAAAAATATACAGCGGTGGTGGTGCTCAAGGGCGCGGGCAGTCTGATCGCTCATCCCGATGGCCGTCTGGCGTTGTGTCATCAAGGCCATCCGGCCATGGCCACTGCCGGGCTCGGCGATGTGCTGGCGGGCCTGATCGGCGCGCTGCTGGCCCAGGGCATGGACGGTTTCGATGCCGCATGCCTGGCTGTCTGGCTGCACGCCAACGCCGGTCTGCAACAAGGTAAATTCGGCCGTGGGCTGGCGGCCAGTGATCTGATTCCAGCCATTCGTCAGTTGTTGGAGGAGCATGCACCGTGTCTGAAGTAACCCTGTACCTGGCTGATGAACAGGCCATGAGCGACTTTGGCGCACGCATCGCCCGCATCACGCAGGGCCATGGCCTGATCTTTCTCGAAGGCAACCTCGGGATGGGCAAAACCACGCTGTCGCGGGGCATCATTCGCGGTCTGGGGCATGTGGGGGCGGTGAAAAGTCCGACCTTCACCCTGGTCGAGCCCTACGAGATCGGTGACGTCCGCGCGTTTCACTTCGACCTGTATCGCCTGGTCGATCCGGAGGAGCTGGAGTTTCTCGGGATTCGCGACTATTTCGACGACGATGCTCTGTGTCTGATCGAGTGGCCCGATAAAGGTGCAGGCTTTTTGCCAAAGCCTGACCTGACCATTACCATTAGCCCGCAAGACAGCGGACGTTCGCTGACCATTTTATCCCAGGGCTCGCGCGGCGAGGCCTGGTGTGCCGCTTTGGCATTGGAAACCAATTGAATGATGGGGTTAGGTATGCGCTTTCGCGCGTTGATGGCTGCCGCTGGACTGATGTTGATGGCAGTAACCGTCAACGCTGTGGCCGACACGAAGGTCAACAGCGTGCGCCTGTGGCGGGCGCCGGACAACACGCGACTGGTGTTCGACCTGACAGGCCCGGTGCAGCACAGCGTCTTTACGCTGACCGCGCCGGATCGTCTGGTCATCGACATCAACGGCGCCACCCTCGGCGCGCCGCTGAATGTGCAGACCGCCAACACGCCGATTACCGCCATGCGCTCGGCCCAGCGCACGCCGACTGACCTGCGGGTGGTCATCGACCTGAAAAAGGCGGTCACCCCGAAAAGCTTCTCGCTGGCGCCGAATGCGCAGTACGGCAACCGTCTGGTGGTCGACCTGTTCGACAACCCGGCCGATGCCGCACCGCCGCCTGCGCCGACACCATCAGTTGCCACCGTTCCCGCGGTTCCGGTCACGCCGGCCGAACCTGCGATCAAGCTGCCACCGGCCCCGGCCGGCAAGCGCGACATCATTGTGGTCATCGATGCCGGTCATGGTGGTGAAGACCCGGGTGCGTCCGGTTCTCGCGGTCAGCGTGAGAAAGACGTGGTACTGCAGATCGCCCGCGAATTGCAGCGTCAGGTCAACGGCATGAAAGGCTTCCGCGCCGAGCTGACCCGTACCGGTGACTATTTCATCCCGCTGCGCGGCCGTACCGAGATTGCTCGCAAGAAGGGCGCCGACCTGTTCGTCTCGATCCACGCCGACGCCGCGCCGTCGGCCGCTGCGTTCGGTGCGTCGGTGTTTGCCCTGTCCGACCGTGGCGCCACTTCTGAAACCGCCCGTTGGCTGGCCGACAGTGAAAACCGTTCCGACCTGATCGGCGGTGCCGGCAACGTCAGCCTCGATGACAAGGACCGGATGCTGGCCGGCGTTCTGCTCGACCTGTCGATGACCGCCTCGCTGACCTCCAGTCTCAACGTCGGCCAGAAAGTCCTGACCAACATCGGCCGGGTCACGCCGCTGCACAAGCAACGTGTGGAGCAGGCCGGGTTTATGGTGCTGAAGTCGCCGGACATCCCGTCGATCCTGGTGGAAACCGGCTTCATCTCCAATGCCAACGAAGCGTCGAAACTCTCGGCAGCCAGCCACCAGCAGGCGCTGGCGCGCTCGATCAGCAGCGGCGTGCGCCAGTTCTTCCAGCAGAATCCGCCACCGGGTACCTACATCGCCTGGCTGCGTGATTCGGGCAAGATCGCTCAAGGTCCGCGCGATCACCGGGTAGGTCCGGGTGAGACCGTGGCAATGATTGCCGTGCGTTACCAGATTTCGCCGGCCACGCTGCGCAGTGCCAACAATCTGAAAAGCGATGATCTGAAAGTCGGTCAGCACCTGACCATTCCCGGCACCGAACTGGCGTCCAAAGAATGAACCAGGTGTTGAACGCTGCCCGCATCGAACTGCTCAGCCCGCGGCTGGCGAACCAGATCGCCGCCGGTGAGGTGGTCGAACGCCCGGCCTCGGTGATCAAGGAGTTGCTGGAAAACAGCCTCGACTCCGGCGCCAGGCGTATCGATGTCGATGTCGAGCAGGGCGGCGTCAAACTGCTGCGGGTGCGCGACGACGGCAGCGGCATCTCCGCCGATGACTTGCCGCTGGCCCTGGCCCGTCACGCCACCAGCAAGATCCGTAACCTGGAAGACCTTGAACAGGTGATGAGCCTGGGCTTCCGCGGCGAGGCCCTGGCGTCGATCAGCTCCGTGGCGCGCCTGACCCTGACCTCGCGCACCCGCGATGCCGATCAGGCCTGGCAGGTCGAAACCGAAGGCCGCGACATGGCGCCCCGCGTGCAGCCAGCGGCGCACCCTGTGGGCACGTCGGTGGAAGTCCGTGACCTGTTCTTCAACACCCCGGCGCGACGCAAATTCCTCAAGACTGAAAAAACCGAATTCGATCACCTGCAAGAAGTGATCAAGCGTCTGGCGCTGGCGCGTTTTGACGTGGCCTTCCATCTGCGCCACAACGGCAAGACCATCCTCAGCCTGCACGAAGCCCACGATGACGCGGCCCGCGCCCGGCGTGTGGCGGCGATCTGCGGTTCGGGCTTTCTTGAGCAGGCGTTGCCGATCGAAATCGAGCGCAATGGCCTGCATTTGTGGGGCTGGGTCGGTCTGCCGACCTTCAACCGCAGTCAGGCTGACTTGCAATATTTCTTCGTCAACGGCCGTGCGGTGCGCGACAAACTGGTGGCCCACGCGGTGCGTCAGGCTTATCGCGATGTGCTGTTCAACGGCCGGCACCCCACGTTTGCGCTGTTTTTCGAGGTCGATCCGGCAGCGGTCGACGTCAACGTGCACCCGACCAAGCACGAAGTGCGCTTCCGTGACGGGCGCATGGTGCATGATTTCCTTTATGGCACCTTGCACCGTGCCCTCGGCGATGTGCGACCGGAAGATCAGCTTGCCGGTTCGGTCACCACCGCGATTGTCCGGCCAACCGGCCTTGAAGCCGGTGAGTTCGGGCCGCAGGGCGAAATGCGTCTGGCTGCCAACGCGTTGCTGGAGCAACCGCAGGCGCAACCGGCGTTCAATACCTCGTCGGGTGCCAGCGCTGGCGGCGCTTATCAGTATCAATACACGCCGCGCCCGCAATCGACCGTGCCGGTTGCCGAGGCTCAGGCTGCGTACCGCGAGTTTTTCGCGCCGCTGCCTGAAGCGAATGCCAATGCGCTGCCGGCCGGTCAGGAAGACATTCCGCCGCTTGGCTATGCGCTGGCGCAGCTCAAGGGCATCTATATTCTGTCCGAGAACGCCCAGGGCCTGGTTTTGGTGGACATGCACGCCGCTCACGAGCGGATCATGTATGAGCGCCTGAAAATTGCCATGGCCAGCGAAGGCCTGAGTGGCCAGCCGCTGCTGGTGCCGGAATCGCTGGCGGTCAGTCAACGCGAGGCCGATTGCGCTGAAGAGCATGCGGCATGGTTCCAGCGCCTTGGTTTCGAATTGCAGCGCCTTGGACCGGAAACCCTGGCCATCCGGCAGATCCCGGCCCTGCTCAAACAGGCCGAAGCTAACCGTCTGGTGGGCGATGTTCTGTCGGACTTGATGGAATACGGCACTAGCGACCGGATCCAGGCGCATCTGAACGAACTGCTCGGCACCATGGCCTGCCACGGCGCGATCCGCGCCAACCGGCGCCTGGCCCTGCCGGAAATGAACGGCCTGCTGCGCGACATGGAAAACACCGAGCGCAGCGGTCAATGCAACCATGGCCGACCGACCTGGACCCAGTTGGGCCTGGACGATCTGGACAAACTGTTCCTGCGCGGTCGTTGATGAGCCAGCTTCCTCCAGCGATTTTCCTGATGGGCCCGACCGCTGCGGGCAAGACCGACCTGGCCATCGAGCTGACCAAGGTGCTGCCGTGCGAGCTGATCAGCGTCGATTCGGCGCTGGTCTATCGCGGCATGGACATCGGTACCGCCAAGCCGTCCAAGGAGCTGCTGGCCGAATTTCCCCACCGCTTGATCGACATTCTCGACCCGGCCGAAGCCTATTCGGCAGCGGATTTCCGCCGCGATGCGCTGGAGGCCATGACCGATATCACCGCACGCGGAAAAATTCCGCTGCTGGTGGGCGGCACGATGCTCTACTACAAGGCTTTGATCGACGGTCTGGCGGACATGCCGGCGGCCGATCCCGACGTTCGCGCGCAGATCGAAGAAGAGGCTGCACGCCTTGGCTGGCAAGCCCTGCACGATCAACTGGCGGTCATCGATCCGGAGTCGGCGGCGCGCATCCATCCGAACGATCCGCAACGACTGAGTCGTGCGCTGGAAGTTTACCGGGTCAGCGGTCAGAGCATGACTGAACTGCGGCTGAAACAATCTGTACAAAGTACCGAAGCGGCCGCATCGGGACTGCAACAATTGCCCTATACTGTCGCGAACCTGGCGATTGCTCCAACTAATCGGCAGGTACTGCACGAGCGCATTAAACAAAGATTCACAAATATGCTGGAACAGGGATTCATCGACGAGGTCGTAGCCCTGCGTAATAGAAGTGACCTGCATGCCGGGTTGCCGTCTATACGTGCGGTAGGCTACCGCCAGGTCTGGGACTACCTGGATGGCAAGCTGACGTCGGCCGAGATGCAGGAGCGGGGCATCATCGCCACGCGCCAATTGGCCAAACGCCAGTTCACCTGGCTGCGCAGCTGGAAAGATTTACACTGGCTCGACAGTCTGGATTGCGACAATCTGCCACGCGCCTTGAAATACCTTGGGACGATCTCCATATTGAGCTGAGTCCTTGCAATTGCCGTCTATCCTTGGGGGTGTGGCGGCAAAAGCCATCTGTTTACCTATTTTTTATATTGAATCCTTAAAGGAGTGCGGCACATGTCAAAAGGGCATTCGCTACAAGACCCTTACTTGAATACTTTACGTAAAGAGAAAGTGGGGGTTTCCATCTACCTGGTGAACGGGATCAAATTGCAAGGCACGATCGAGTCGTTCGACCAGTTCGTTATCCTGCTGAAGAACACCGTCAGCCAGATGGTTTACAAACACGCTATCTCTACAGTCGTGCCGGTTCGTCCAATTCGTCTGCCAAGCGCAACCGAATCCGAAGCAGGTGACGCTGAGCCAGGTAACGCCTGATAGGAGTCTCCTTTGTTCTTTGAGCGCCACGGTGGTGGTGAACGGGTCATTCTCGTTCACTTGGATGGACAGGACCCTGAGGCGCGCGAAGATCCGCAGGAGTTTCAGGAACTGGCAAATTCGGCAGGCGCCGAGACCGTTGCGTTTTTTAACGTGCCGCGTCATCGGCCAACCGCCAAATACCTGATTGGCAGCGGCAAGGTCGAGGAACTGCGCGACCTGGTCCACGCCGAAGAAGCCGATCTGGTGATCTTCAATCACACCCTTACGCCCAGTCAGGAACGTAACCTCGAACGTGTTTTCGAGTGTCGCGTGATCGACCGTACCGGTCTGATTCTCGATATTTTCGCCCAACGCGCCCGTACCCATGAGGGCAAGCTCCAGGTAGAACTGGCTCAGCTTGACCACATGAGCACCCGGCTGGTTCGCGGCTGGACTCACCTTGAGCGTCAGGGTGGCGGTATCGGCATGCGCGGCCCGGGTGAAACCCAGCTCGAAACCGACCGGCGACTGCTGCGGGTTCGCCTGCGCCAGATCAAGGGGCGGCTGGAAAAAGTGCGCAGCCAGCGCGAACAGTCGCGTCGCGGCCGCTCGCGTGCGGATATCCCTACCGTTTCTCTGGTGGGATACACCAACGCCGGTAAATCCACGCTGTTCAATAATGTGACGAAGTCCGAGGTGTACGCGGCTGACCAGTTGTTCGCCACGCTGGACCCGACCTTGCGCCGTCTGGAACTGGACGACCTGGGGCCGATTGTCCTGGCCGACACCGTGGGTTTCATTCGCCACTTGCCGCACAAACTGGTCGAGGCATTTCGGTCTACGCTCGAAGAGTCGAGCAACTCCGACCTGCTGTTGCACGTGATTGATGCGGCGGAACCGGATCGCATGTTGCAGATCGAGCAGGTGATGGTGGTGCTGGGCGAGATCGGTGCCCAGGACTTGCCGATCCTCGAGGTCTATAACAAACTCGATTTGCTTGAAGGCGTTGAGCCACAAATCCAGCGCGATGAAAACGGCAAGCCCCAACGGGTCTGGTTGTCAGCCCGTGATGGCACCGGTCTGGAATTGCTTGAGCAAGCCATTGCCGAATTGCTGGGCAGTGATTTGTTTGTCGGAACCTTGCGTTTGCCCCAGCGGTTTGCGCGTCTGCGTGCACAGTTCTTCGAGCTGGGCGCGGTACAGAAAGAAGAATACGACGAAGAAGGGGTCAGCTTGCTGGCCATTCGATTGCCACGCTCGGAGCTCAATCGGCTGGTCAGTCGTGAGGGCGTTGTGCCGACGGAGTTCATCGAGCAACACACTTTGCAATAAAAGCCTGACAAAGCGGTTGTGCCGCAACGGCAGGCATTCTGTAGCATTGGTCGGCGCGCCGTGGGTGCGTCTTTGCTTTATCAGATGGAGAGCGCTATGGCTTGGAATGAGCCGGGTGGCAACTCGAACAATCAGGATCCTTGGGGTGGCAAGCGTCGCAACAACGGCGACCGCAAGGGACCGCCGGATCTCGACGAGGCCTTCCGAAAGCTGCAGGAAAGCCTGAACGGGTTGTTCGGTGGTGGAAAAAAACGCGGTGATGACGGTGGTGGCTCGGGCAAGAGTGGTGGCTTTGGCGGCCTCCTCGGCATCGGCCTGGTCGTGCTGGCGGCCGTCTGGCTGTACAGCGCGATGTACGTCGTGGACGAGCAGGAGCAAGCCGTGGTGCTGCGCTTCGGCAAGTACTACGAGACTGTCGGTCCCGGCCTGAACATCTACTTCCCGCCGATCGACAAGAAGTACATGGAGAACGTCACGCGTGAGCGTGCCTACACCAAGCAGGGCCAGATGCTGACCGAAGACGAGAACATCGTCGAAGTGCCGCTGACCGTGCAGTACAAGATCAGCAACCTGCAGGACTTCGTGCTGAACGTCGACCAGCCGGAAATCAGCCTGCAACATGCGACCGACAGTGCACTGCGCCATGTGGTGGGTTCAACCGCGATGGACCAGGTGCTGACCGAAGGTCGTGAGCTGATGGCCAGCGAAATCAAGGAGCGTCTGCAACGCTTCCTCGATACCTATCGCACCGGTATCACCGTCACCCAGGTCAACGTACAGAGCGCAGCGGCACCGCGTGAAGTGCAGGAAGCCTTCGATGACGTGATCCGCGCCCGAGAGGACGAGCAGCGTTCGCGCAACCAGGCTGAAACCTACGCCAATGGCGTGGTGCCGGAAGCCCGTGGTCAGGCCCAGCGGATCCTTGAAGATGCCAACGGCTATCGTGACGAAACGGTCTCGCGCGCCAAGGGTGAGGCAGATCGTTTCACCAAGCTGGTCGCCGAGTATCGCAAGGCGCCGGAAGTCACCCGTGAGCGTCTGTACCTGGACACCATGCAGGAAGTCTTCAGCAATACCAGCAAGGTACTCGTGACCGGCAACAAGAACGGCCAGAGCAACCTGCTGTACCTGCCGCTGGACAAGATGGTCGAAAGTGGTCGCAACATCAGCGCTCCGGTGAACAGTGCGGCAGCCACCAGCAATGAAGCCAATGCACGTGCCGCAGCCGATCTGCAGCAACAGCAGGCGCGTACCAGGGAGAGTCGCTGATGAGCAATAAATCGCTGATCGCCCTTATTGTCGGCGTTGTCGTGGCGATCGCTGCCTGGAACTGCTTCTACATCGTCGCTCAGACCGAGCGCGCGGTGTTGCTGCAATTCGGTCGCGTGGTTCAGGCTGACGTTCAGCCGGGTCTGCATGTGAAGGTTCCTTACGTCAACCAGGTGCGCAAGTTCGACGCCCGCCTGATGACGCTGGATGCGCCGACACAGCGTTTCCTGACACTGGAAAAGAAAGCCGTGATGGTCGATGCCTACGCCAAGTGGCGCGTGAAAGATGCCGAGCGCTTCTACACCGCAACGTCCGGCCTCAAGCAGATCGCCGACGAGCGTCTGTCCCGTCGTCTGGAATCGGGTCTGCGTGACCAGTTCGGTAAGCGCACCCTGCACGAAGTGGTGTCGGGTGAGCGCGATGCACTGATGGCTGACATCACCGCATCGCTGAACAAGATGGCGGAAAAGGAGCTGGGTATCGAAGTCGTCGATGTCCGGGTCAAGGCCATCGATCTGCCGAAAGAAGTGAACCGCAGCGTGTTCGAACGTATGAGCACCGAGCGTGAGCGTGAAGCTCGCGAGCACCGCGCCAAGGGTAACGAGCTGGCCGAAGGCATCCGTGCCGACGCCGATCGTCAACGCCGTGTGCTGCTGGCTGAAGCCTATCGTGAATCCGAAGAGATTCGTGGTGATGGCGACGCTCAGGCCGCTGCGATCTACTCCAAGGCCTACGGTCAGGATCAGGACTTCTACGCGTTTTACCGTAGCCTGCGTGCCTACCGTGAAAGCTTCGCGAACAAATCCGACGTCATGGTCCTCGACCCAAGCAGCGACTTCTTCAAGTATCTGGAGAAGGCCAAGCCTTGATACGACGTTGACCCGAATCATTCCGCCCGGCGGCTAATACCTCGGGCGGGGTGATCCTTTGGGAAAACGTGTGTATGATGCGGCAGCCGGGAAATTCCCGGCTTTTTTGCGTCTGCACGTTTGATTGCTGTTTTTGTTGCAGAAGAACGGGTTGAATGGCCCGACAGTTTTTCGAGGAAAGTGATGGGCGAAGCCGGTAACAGGCCTTTCGCCGCGTCGTTCATGCGCGTGCGTTTTGAACGGGTCGGTCATTTTCTGCTTCACTCAAGGCTCGCCCTCGGGCTGGCCGCCCGGATCTAAGGGGAATGGCGTAATGGCAACGGTAGACCGCTGGCTGCTGCCAGATGGCATCGAAGAAGTACTGCCACCGGAAGCGGCGCGCATTGAAGTCGCGCGTCGTCAGGTGTTGGATCTGTTCCAGAGCTGGGGTTACGAGTTTGTCGTGACTCCCCATATCGAGTACCTGGAATCCCTGCTGACCGGCGCGGGCCAGGACCTGGATCTGCGTACCTTCAAGGTCATCGACCCGCAATCGGGCCGGCAGATGGGTTTCCGTGCCGACATCACGCCGCAAGTGGCGCGCATCGATGCGCACACCCTGCGTCGCGAAGGCCCGAGCCGTCTGTGCTACGCCGGCAGCGTCCTGCATGCCCAGCCGCGTGCCTTGTCGTCCTCGCGCAGCCCGATCCAGTTGGGCGCCGAGTTGTACGGCGATGCCAGCCCGAGCAGCGACGTCGAAGTCATCAGCCTGATGCTGGCCATGCTGCAACTGGCCGACGTGCCGGACGTGCACATGGACCTCGGGCATGTCGGCATCTACCGCGGTCTGGCCCAGGCGGCCGGTCTGTCGGGTGAAGTCGAGCAGCAGTTGTTCGATGCGTTGCAACGCAAGGCCATCGACGAGGTCATTACCTTGACCGAAGGCCTGCCGGCCGATCTGTCCGGCATGTTGCGCGCGCTGGTCGACCTGTGCGGCGGCCGTGAAGTACTGAGCGCTGCCCGCGAGCGTCTGGCCAATGCGCCGGCGCCGGTACTGGCGGCGCTGGAAGATTTGCTGGCGATCGCCGAGCGTCTGTCGGTGCGCTTCCCGGAGCTGCCGCTGTACTTCGACCTCGGCGAGCTGCGCGGCTATCACTACCACACCGGTGTGGTGTTCGCGGTGTTCGTGCCGGGTGTTGGCCAGTCCATCGCCCAGGGCGGTCGCTACGACGACATCGGCGCCGACTTCGGTCGCGCCCGTCCGGCCACCGGCTTCTCCACCGATTTGAAAACCCTGGTGACCCTGGGGCGTGCTGAGATCGAGCTACCGTCTGGCGGTATCTGGATGCCTGACAGTACGGATGCGGCACTCTGGCAGCAGGTTTGCCAGTTGCGCAGTGAGGGTCAGCGTGTCGTTCAGGCGTTGCCTGGACAACCTTTGGCCGCCGCCCGTGATGCGGACTGCGACCGGCAATTGATCCAGCAGAACGGGCTTTGGCAAGTATCGCCACTGGCTTCTTGAGTTTTCCTGCCGGCTGATGCCGGCACCAAGTTTGCGCGAATGAGGACAAGTGTTATGGGTAAGAATGTCGTAGTCCTGGGCACCCAATGGGGTGATGAGGGCAAAGGCAAGATCGTTGATCTGCTGACCGAACATGCTGCCGCCGTAGTGCGCTACCAGGGTGGCCACAACGCCGGTCACACTCTGGTGATCGACGGTGAAAAAACCGTCTTGCACCTGATCCCGTCGGGCGTGCTGCGCGAAGGCGTGCAGTGCCTGATCGGCAACGGCGTGGTGGTTGCACCTGACGCCCTGCTGCGCGAGATCACCAAGCTGGAAGAGAAAGGCGTACCGGTGCGCGAGCGCCTGCGCATCAGCCCTTCCTGCCCGCTGATCCTGTCCTTCCACGTGGCGCTGGACCAGGCCCGTGAAAAGGCCCGCGGCGAGCTGAAGATCGGTACGACCGGTCGCGGCATCGGCCCGGCTTACGAAGACAAGGTTGCACGTCGTGGTCTGCGTGTTGGCGACCTGCTCAACATGCCGCGCTTTGAAGACAAGCTGCGTGAACTGGTGGACTACCACAACTTCATGCTGGTCGGTTACTACAAAGAGCCTGCCATCGAGTACGAAAAGACGCTGGCCGAGTGCAAGGAATACGCCGAGCTGCTCAAGCCGCTGATGCTGGACGTGACTGCCGAGCTGCACGACCTGCGTCGCGCCGGCAAAGACATCATGTTCGAAGGCGCCCAGGGTTCGTTGCTCGACATCGACCACGGCACCTACCCGTACGTGACCAGTTCCAACACCACCGCGGGTGGCGTTGCTACCGGCTCGGGCGTTGGCCCGATGTTCCTGGACTACATCCTGGGCATCACCAAGGCTTACACCACTCGCGTGGGTTCGGGTCCATTCCCGACCGAGCTGTTCGACGAAGTCGGTGCGCACCTGGCCAAGCAAGGTCACGAGTTCGGCGCTACCACCGGCCGTGCCCGTCGTTGCGGCTGGTTCGACGCCGTTATCCTGCGTCGCGCTATCGATGTAAACAGCATCTCGGGCATCTGCCTGACCAAGCTGGACGTACTCGACGGCCTGGAAACCATCAACATCTGCACCGGCTACAAAGATGCGCAAGGCAACGCGGTTGCCCCGACTGACGCTGACAGCTACGTGGGCCTGCAGCCTGTGTACGAAGAAGTGCCGGGCTGGAGCGAATCGACCGTGGGCGCCAAGACTCTGGAAGAGCTGCCGGCCAACGCGCGTGCCTACATCAAACGCGTTGAAGAGTTGATCGGCGCGCCGATCGACATTATTTCGACGGGCCCGGACCGCAACGAAACCATCGTGCTGCGTCATCCGTTCGCTTGATAAGTCGTTGATGTAAAAACACAAAGGCCCCTTCATCGGGGCCTTTGTCGTTTATGCCTGTTGGACGGCATGACCTTTGCTGTGATTCTGTCTACAAGAGTGCCATCAAATTAATGGCGTCAGAAGTAGAGGGATTCAAAGTGTCAGCCGTTCTCTCACTGTTACAAAGCCGTCTGTTGCGGCCCGTGTTCGTTACCCTCGGTATCGCCCTTTTGGTGCAAGTGCTGGTGGCCGTCGCCCTGACGCGGAGCACCGTCACCGCGCTGGAAGCCGATCTCGGCACTCGCTTGGGCGCCGACAGCCAGAAGTTGTCCGGTGAGCTGGAGCAGGCCGGGCGTGAAGTCACGTCGAGTCTCGACAACCTTTCCTCAAGTACCCGTCAGCGTCTTACCGCCGGTCTTTCCTCGCGTCTGAAGGAAGAGCAGGCGCAACTGCGTGCGACTCTGGAAAAAGACCTGAAGGATTCGGCCAATGACATGGCCCAGTTGCTGGCCTCGGTGGCGCCCCGTGCCATGTGGGACAGCGACGTGCCGACCCTGTCCGAATTCGCCCGTCGGGCTCAGCGCAATCCCAACGTGCTGTTCGTGGTGTATGACGACGCCACCGGCCAGCATCTGACTCGCTACCTCAACCGCGAAAACCCGATCAACAAGGCCCTTTTGGAAAAAGGCCAGGGCGAGCGGGCGCTGGACAAGGTGCTGGATGCGGCGAAGAACGATCCGTCGGTCTACTACCTGGAAGCCTCGATCAACCCCAATGGCGTGGAGATCGGCAAGGTGTTGATGGGCGTCTCCACCGCTTCGGTTGAAACCGATCTGGCGGCGCTCGACCAGCGCTTCTCGGCGTTGATTGCCAGCAGCGATCAACTGGTGGGCGACAGTCTCAAAGGTGCTGCTGCCGACAGTGCCACCGCCATGCAGGCTCGCCTGCAATCGGCGCAGTCCACGGCTGCCGAGATGAAAGCCAACACCACCAGTACCGTGCAGGATGCTGCTGCAACGCTGCGCTGGCGCATCGGCATGGGCCTGGCGCTGGTCGGGGCTGGGGTGCTGTTGCTGCTGGCAGTGGTGCTCGGTCATCGGGTCGTCAATCGTCTGAAAATGCTCAACGCCGCCATGGATGATCTGGCGGCGGGCGAGGGCGATCTGACCAAGCGCGTGCAGATCAACAGCAAGGATGAGATCGGCGACATGGCTTCGGCGGTCAACCGCTTTGTGGACAAGTTGCAGCCGATCGTGCGCGAGGCCGGGGATGTGGCTCAGCGTACCGGTGTGGAAATCGGCGCCATGACCCTGCGCAACGCCGGTGCCGATGCGGCGGCCGGGATGCAGCGCGATGAAGTGGCCGAGAGTCTGCGGGCGCTGTCGCAAATGGCCGATGAAGCGCAATCGGAAAGCCATGCGATGCAGGCCGCATTGAAGCAGGTGGTGGATATTCGCCAGGCCACCGACGAGAACACTCGCACCTCGGCCAAGGTCGGCAGCCTGATTGAGGCACTGGCGGGGCAGGTCGATACCGGGGCGAAAGTCATCGAGCGGCTGGCGCAGCAGAGCGAGCAGATCGAAGTGGTGCTGACCGTGATTCACGGCATCGCCGAGCAGACCAACCTGCTGGCGCTCAACGCTGCGATCGAGGCCGCAAGGGCCGGTGAAACCGGGCGCGGGTTTGCGGTGGTGGCGGATGAGGTCCGGGCGCTGGCGAGCAAGACCCAAAGCTCCACCGGTGACATCCAGGCGCACATTGTGGCCCTGCAGCAGGGCGCCCGTGAAGCGGTCGAGGCGATCGGTCAGGCCGGGCGTCAGGCCAGCGAAGGCTTGCTGGTGCTGCGTGACAGCGCGCGTTTGCAGCAGTCGGTGCAGGCGTCGGTCGAGCAGGTGCATGCGGCGATTGGCCTGGCGACTCAGGCCGCGGCGCATCAGGCGCAAGGCGCGCAAGCTGTGCGTGGGCGCGTCGAGACGATTCATGCCCAGGCCGAGAAAGCCGCTCAGGCCGTGGTCGAGACCACGGCCAGCGGCAAGGTGCTGGATGGTCTGGCGGCGCAGCTCAAGGCCAGTCTGGGGCAGTTCCGGGCCTGATAGTCCGGGCAAAAAAAATCGCAGCCTCGGCTGCGATTTTTTTATCGGCTCAAATACATCCGGGTCGTCAGCAGGTACACCGGCAACCCTGACACCACAATAAGCAGCGCCGCATAAGGCGCTGCGGCTGCGAACTCGACATTCGCGGTGTGCGCCCAGACTTCCGTCGCCAATGTGTTGAGCCCTGTGGGGCTTAGCAGCAACGTCGCCGTCAGTTCCTTCATGGCATCCAGAAATACCAGCGCAAACGCTGCGCCCAGGGCCGGGAAGATGATCGGTAGAGTCACCCGGCAGAAAGCCGTGAACGAAGAGGCGCCCAGCGTGCGGGCGGCTTCTTCGAGTTGCGGCGCCGCCTTGTTCAGCGCCGTACGGATCGGTGCCTGAGCCAGTGGCAGAAACAGCAGTGCATAAGCGATCAGCAATAGCGCGGAGGTCTGGTAAAGCGCCGGCACGTAATGCAGGGCGAAATACACCAGCGTCAGGGCGATCACCAATCCCGGCAGGGCGTGCAGCAGATAGGGCAGGCGCTCGGCCCAGATCGCCAGTTGGCCTTTGTAGCGCACCACCAGCAACCCGACCGGCACTGCCAGCACCAGACACAATCCCGCGCCACCCAGCGATAGCGCCAGCGACGACAGCAATGCTTCGGTGATTGCCGCCACCGGGAAGGCCGCTGACGACCCCACGGCGAGCCAGTAGGCCAGCATGCCCAGCGGAACTCCGCTGCCGACAATCGCCAGCATCAGGCAATACAGCTGACCGACGATCGCCCAAGGGCCCAGTCGCACTTGTTCAGCTCGACGCGCCGCACCCTGACCGGTGCGTACGTGCCGGCCCTTGCCGCGCACCCGCAGCTCCAGCCACAACAGCATCAAGCACAGCGCCAGCAATACCGCCGACAGCATCGCCGCGTTGGCATTGCTGAATTCCAGTTCGAATTGCTGATAGATCGCTGTGGTGAAAGTTTGCAGGCCAATGATCGACAGTGCGCCGAATTCCACCAGCATGTGCAGCGCAATCAGCAGCGAACCGGCCAGCAGCGAAGGCCAGAGCAGCGGCAGGGTGACGCGGAAAAACACGCCCCAGCGATTCTGTCCGAGTGTGCGCGCCGATTCTTCAAGAGAAGGATCAAGATTGCGCAGTGTGGCGGCTACCGGCAGAAAGATCAGCGGGTACTTGGACAGGCTCATCACCAGGATCGCCCCGCCGAGTCCTTCGAACTGGGCACTGAGCGAAACCCAAGTGAAGCTGCTGACAAATGCCGGCACTGCGAACGGCAGGCAAAGAATCACGCCCCACAGCTGTCGGCCCGGCAGATTGCTGCGCTCCAACAGCCAGGCCAGCGACAGGCCGATCACACCGCAGGTCACGGTCACGCCAACCATCAGTGCCAGTGTGTTGCGCAGCAGGCCAAACACATACGGGCGCCACAGCAAATGTAGCGCTTCGGTCCAGCCCGCCTGCCAGGCTTTGAGCCCGACGTAGGCCAGCGGCAACAGGCTCATGACCACCAACAGCAACACCGGCAGCACCAGCCAGATCGACGGCCGCTTGCGTCGTGGCGTATAACCCCCGCGTGTAGCGGGGGCGGATAACGATGCCGTCATCAGTTCAAGCCAACTTCGCGTTCCAGCTCCAGCGCTTCTTCGGCGTTGCCCAGGTCGGCCGGCGTGACGTCCGGTGCTTCCAGTTCGCTGAACGGCTTGAGACCGCGATCCGATTCCATGCCTTTGTGCAGCGGGTACTCGGCGGTGGTCTGGGTGATCACACGCTGACCTTCTTCGCTGGCCATGTAGGCGAGGAATTGCTGGGCTTCTTTTGGATGTTTGCTGGACTTCAGCACGGCTGCGCTGGACACGGTGATCAGGCCGCCGACATCGCCGCCGGTGAAGTAATGCAGTTTAGAATCAAGCTTGCCTTTCTCTCGCTGCAGGGCGAACCAGTAATAGTTGTTTACCAGCACCGTGGCGACTTCGCCGTTTTCCACAGCCTTGAGGGCGACCATATTGTTGCTGTAGGTCTTGCCGAATGCGCGCAGGCCGGTCAGCCATTCTTCGGCGGCTTCGCGGCCGTGCTTTTTGATGATCGCCACGGCCTGTTCCTGGAATGCGCCGCTGGTCGGGACGAAGCCGACCTTGCCTTGCCACTGCGGATCGGCGAAATCCAGCACCGATTTCGGCAAATCTTTTTCGTCGATCAGTTTCGGGTTGAAGGCCACCACGCGAACCCGGGCGGTCACTCCGATCCAGGTGCCGTTGCCGGCGACGTATTCTTTCGGCAGAACGGCCAGGGTCGCGTCGTCAGCCTTGGCCAGCAGACCTTGTTCGCCGAGGTTGTTCAGCGGTGGGGATTCTTCGGTGTAGATGACGTCGGCGGGGGAGCGGTCGCCTTCTTCGATGATCTGGCTGGCCAGCTGATTGCTGCTGCCCTTGCGTACATTGACGTGAATGCCGGTCTTGGCCTCGAAGGCTTTGGCGATCGCGTCGCCGACTTCCTTGTGTTGACCGTTGTAGAGAGTCAGGGAAACCGCGTCGGCAGCCTGGGTGAGGGGAGTGGCGAGTGCCAGGCCGAGCAGGGTGAAGGTCAAGCCGCGGCGCAGGGTATTTCGAAACATCATTCGCAGGGTTCCTCACTGTCGCATTGCAAAAACTTGCAACAATGATAAACGATATTGTTTCTCAAGTGCGCTTTGCGAGGAGAGGTAGTGTTTGCCAGGTGTCGGCTCTCAAGCTTTTCCAAACCCCGGAAACGCAAAAACCCGCTTTCGCGGGTTTTTGTGAAATTCAAGATCGTGACCTTGAATTTGAATTGGTGCCCAGAAGAAGACTCGAACTTCCACGACCGTAAGGTCACCAGCACCTGAAGCTGGCGTGTCTACCAATTTCACCATCTGGGCTTCATCTTCAGCGTTGCCGCTGTTGATGTGGCGCACTATACGGAGCGCCTTTTGATCTGTAAACCCCTGATTTGATTTTAATAAATCATTCTCAGAAAAAGCTGGAAAGCAGAATGCAAAAAACCCGCTTTCGCGGGTTTTTGTGGGAGTCTTGAAACTGATCTAGTCTCAAACTCGAAATTGGTGCCCAGGAGAAGACTCGAACTTCCACGACCGTAAGGTCACCAGCACCTGAAGCTGGCGTGTCTACCAATTTCACCACCTGGGCATCTCGTCAACGTGTGTACGTCGTCGATGGCGCGCACTATACGGAGCGCCTTTTTAACTGTAAACCCCTGTCAGCAAAAAAAATGATTTTTTTTACCGGCGGTGTTCAAAACGCCCTTCAGGCGACGATACAAGGCCCCAGACGTGCCTTATATAGTCGGAAATTTCCCGTTTGATGGCGCCTATGCCAAACTAACCCGCATATAGACAAGGTGAAAACTCTCTAATGGCCGATTGGCAGTCCCTCGATCCCGAGGCCGCTCGTGAAGCGGAAAAATACGAAAACCCTATTCCCAGCCGCGAACTGATCCTTCAGCACCTTGCTGATCGGGGTTCGCCTGCTGCCCGCGAGCAACTGGTCGAAGAGTTTGGTCTGACCACAGAAGACCAGATCGAAGCCCTGCGCCGCCGCCTGCGCGCCATGGAGCGCGATGCTCAACTGATCTATACCCGCCGTGGCACCTATGCGCCGGTGGACAAACTCGACCTGATCCTCGGTCGCATCAGCGGTCACCGCGACGGCTTCGGTTTCCTGGTGCCGGATGACGGCTCCGATGACCTGTTCATGAGCCCGGCGCAAATGCGTCTGGTGTTTGACGGCGACCGTGCTCTGGCCCGTGTTTCCGGCCTGGACCGTCGCGGTCGTCGCGAAGGCGTGATCGTTGAAGTGGTGTCCCGTGCCCACGAAAGCATCGTCGGCCGCTATTTCGAAGAAGGCGGTATCGGCTTCGTTGTTGCGGACAACCCGAAGATCCAGCAGGAAGTGCTGGTCACCCCGGGCCGCAACGCCAACGCCCAGATCGGTCAGTTCGTCGAGGTGAAAATCACCCACTGGCCGACCCCGCGCTTCCAGCCGCAAGGCGATGTGATTGAAGTCGTCGGCAACTACATGGCGCCGGGCATGGAAATCGATGTCGCCCTGCGCACCTACGACATTCCGCACGTTTGGCCTGAAGCCGTTCTGAAGGAAGCCGGCAAGCTCAAGCCGGAAGTCGAAGAGAAAGACAAAGAGAAGCGCGTCGACCTGCGCCATCTGCCGTTCGTCACCATCGACGGCGAAGATGCCCGCGACTTCGACGACGCGGTCTACTGCGAAGCCAAGCCAGGCAAGCTGCGCCTGTTTTCCGGCGGCTGGAAGTTGTATGTGGCGATTGCCGACGTTTCCAGCTACGTGAAGATCGGTTCGGCTCTGGACAACGAAGCCCAGGTGCGCGGCAACTCGGTGTACTTCCCCGAGCGTGTGGTGCCGATGCTGCCGGAGCAGCTGTCCAACGGCCTGTGCTCGCTGAATCCACATGTCGATCGTCTGGCCATGGTTTGCGAGATGACCATCTCCAAGTCCGGCGAAATGACCGACTACTGCTTCTATGAAGCGGTGATCCACTCCCACGCCCGTCTGACCTACAACAAGGTCAGCGCGATGCTGGAAACGCCAAAAGCCACCGAAGGGCGCAAGTTGCGCGGTGAATACACCGACGTCTTGCCGCACCTCAAGCAGCTCTATGCGCTGTACAAGGTATTGCTGGCCGCTCGTCACGTGCGTGGCGCGATCGATTTCGAAACGCAGGAAACCCGGATCATCTTCGGTTCCGAGCGCAAGATTGCCGAGATCCGTCCGACCACCCGTAACGACGCGCACAAGCTGATCGAGGAATGCATGCTGGCGGCCAACGTGGCCACCGCCGAATTCCTGAAAAAACACGAAATCCCTGCGCTGTACCGCGTCCACGACGGTCCGCCACCGGAGCGTCTGGAAAAGCTGCGCGCGTTCCTCGGTGAGCTCGGACTATCCCTGCACAAAGGCAAGGATGGTCCGTCGCCGAAGGACTATCAGGCCCTGTTGGCCAGCATCAAGGATCGTCCGGATTTCCACCTGATCCAGACCGTGATGCTGCGCTCCCTGAGTCAGGCGGTGTACAGCGCCCAGAACGAAGGCCACTTCGGCCTGAATTACGAAGCCTACACCCACTTCACCTCGCCGATCCGTCGTTACCCGGACCTGCTCACGCACCGGGCGATCCGCAGCGTGATCCATTCGAAACAGGACACCCCGCACGTTCGCCGTGCCGGTGCGATGACCATTCCGAAGGCGCGCATCTATCCGTACGACGAAGCAGCGCTGGAGCAACTCGGCGAGCAGTGCTCGATGAGCGAGCGCCGTGCCGACGAAGCGACCCGCGACGTAGTGAACTGGCTCAAGTGCGAGTTCATGAAGGACCGCGTGGGCGAATCGTTCCCGGGCGTGATCACTGCCGTGACCGGTTTTGGCCTGTTCGTCGAGCTGACCGATATCTATGTCGAAGGTCTGGTACACGTGACGGCGCTGCCGGGCGATTACTACCACTTTGACCCTGTGCATCACCGCCTGGCGGGCGAGCGCACCGGTCGCAGCTTCCGTCTTGGCGATACCGTTGAAGTGCGGGTCATGCGCGTCGATCTCGACGAGCGCAAGATCGACTTCGAGATGGCTGAAAAAACCATCAGCGCGCCGATCGGCCGCAAGAAGCGTGGCACCGAGACGACCGCTCCTGCAGCCAAGGTTGTGGAAGAAAAGGCTCCGGCAAAAACCGCCAGCCGTCGTCCGGCCAAGGAAAAGGCTGTCGAGGCCTATCGTCCAAGCGATGCCGTGGCGAAAAACGCCGAGCTGCGCAAAAGCCGTGAAATGAAGAAGGCCTTGCTGGCCGACGCCAAAAACGGTGGTAAAGCGGCGTCCGGGGGAAAGACCGGACGGTCGGCGCCTGACAAGGCCTCCGGCGGCAAGCCAGCCAAACCGAGCAAACACCGCAAAGGCCCGCCAAAAGCGGGTTCCGCTCCAGCCAAAAGCGGCGGGGCGCGTAAACCGAAGGCGAAGTCATGAGTCAGTTGGAAAAAATCTACGGCGTTCACGCGGTAGAAGCGTTGCTGCGTCACCACCCAAAACGCGTCAAGCAGATCTGGCTGGCCGAAAGCCGCAATGATCCGCGCGTGCAGACGCTAATCGAACTGGCCAACGAAAACCGGGTCCAGATCGGTCAGGCCGAGCGCCGCGAAATGGACGCCTGGGTCGAAGGCGTGCACCAGGGCGTGGTGGCGGACGTCAGTCCGAGCCAGGTCTGGGGCGAAGCGATGCTCGACGAGCTGCTTGATCGCACCGAAGGCGCGCCGTTGCTGTTGGTGCTCGACGGCGTGACCGATCCGCACAACCTCGGCGCCTGCCTGCGTTCGGCGGATGCTGCCGGTGCGCTGGCGGTCATCGTGCCAAAAGACAAGTCGGCCACCCTGACCCCTGTGGTGCGTAAAGTGGCTTGCGGCGCGGCGGAAGTCATTCCGCTGGTGGCCGTCACCAACCTTGCGCGAACCCTGGAAAAACTTCAGCAGCGCGGGTTGTGGATTGTCGGCACGGCAGGCGAGGCCGAGGTCAGCATCTATGACCAGGACCTGACCGGCCCGACCATTCTGATTATGGGCGCCGAAGGCAAAGGCATGCGTCGCCTGACCCGCGAGCATTGCGATTACCTGGTGCATTTGCCGATGGCCGGTAGCGTCAGCAGTCTCAACGTGTCGGTTGCAACGGGTGTTTGCCTGTTCGAGGCCCAGCGCCAGCGTGGTGCCAAGTCCAAGGCGGCTGCCAAGAAGGCTTAAGCCTTACGCAGTCCAAAATGTGGGAGCGAGCCTGCTCGCGAAGCGGAGTTACATTCAGCATCATTGTTGGATGTTAAGCCGCTATCGCGAGCAAGCCCGCTCCCACAGTGCTTTGTGGTGTGGCAGAAAGTGTGACTGTTCAAATAATCACCAATTGCCTTGCGCCTCTTCAGTCCCTTCTCTACAATTGCGCCCCTTGCTGTGGCGGCAGGCATCCATGTGCCCCGCGCCAGCAAGTCCATAAGTGTCATTCACTCCTTGTCTGACCGTTTTTGAGCGGCAGGCTACAACCCGTAAGGAGCATTCATGCGTCATTACGAAATCATCTTTCTGGTCCACCCTGACCAGAGCGAGCAAGTCGGCGGCATGGTTGAGCGTTACACCAAGCTGATCGAAGAAGACGGCGGCAAAATCCACCGTCTGGAAGACTGGGGCCGTCGTCAACTGGCCTACGCAATCAACAATGTTCACAAGGCTCACTACGTGATGCTGAACGTTGAGTGCACCGGCAAGGCCCTGGCCGAGCTGGAAGACAACTTCCGCTACAACGATGCTGTGATCCGTAACCTGGTCATCCGTCGCGACGAAGCCGTTACCGGCCAGTCCGAGATGCTCAAGGCTGAAGAAAACCGCAGTGAGCGCCGTGAGCGTCGCGAACGTCCTGAGCACGATGGCAGCGCCGATGGCGATGACAGCGATAGCGACAGCGACAACAGCGATAACGCTGACGAGTAATCCACGGACCTTTTAAGGAGCCTATCAAATGGCACGTTTCTTCCGTCGTCGTAAATTCTGCCGCTTCACCGCTGAAGACGTGAAGGAGATCGATTACAAAGATCTCAACACTCTGAAAGCCTACGTATCCGAGACCGGCAAAATCGTTCCAAGCCGCATCACCGGTACCAAAGCTCGTTATCAGCGTCAGCTGGCCACCGCTATCAAGCGCGCCCGCTTCCTGGCCCTGCTGGCCTACACCGACAGCCACGGCCGCTGAGACCGGGCAGTCGACAAGTAGCAAAGGATTGAATGCATGCGTGCCTTAGCTGAGTTCATCATGCGCGGCCGTATGCAGGCCACTCTCGTAGTGGCCGGGTGTGCAACATTGCCGTTGTTGTATTGGTTGGGTGCTGCCGCCGGGAGCCTGGTGCTTCTGCGGCGCGGATTGGCCGACGCCCTGGGCGTCGTGTCACTGGGACTGCTGCCGGCATTGATCTGGTGGTTGTATGCCGATGACCCACGGGCACTTCTGGTGCTGCTGGGGGCTTCGGGGCTTGCGTTGGTGTTGCGCGCAAGCGAATCCTGGGTCCGTACGCTGCTGGTCAGCGTAGCCATGGGGCTGGTGTTTTCAGTGGTGCTCGGGGCGGCGTTCGCGCCCCAGATCGAGATGCTGGCGCAGGCCTTGATAAAGGTCATGCCCGCGCTTCTCGGTGATGCCTACCAACAATTGTCGGTAGACGAGCAGGCGCGTTTTGCGTCGCTGATCGCACCGGTCCTCACCGGCCTGATTGCGGCCTTGTTGCAGATCGTCAGCGTGCTGAGCCTGATTGTCGGGCGTTACTGGCAGGCGTTGTTGTACAACCCGGGTGGTTTTGGTCGCGAGTTTCGCGCCATCCGGATCCCGCTGGGGCCGGCGATGTTACTGCTGGCGTTGATGCTTCTGGGCCCGAATCTCGGTGCACAGATGGCCATGTTGACGCCGTTGTGCAGTGTACCGCTGGTGTTCGCCGGGCTGGCCCTGATTCACGGGCTGGTGGCGCAAAGGCGACTGGCCGGTTTCTGGCTGGTGGGGTTGTACGTAACGCTGTTGCTGTTCATGCAGCTGATCTATCCGTTGCTCGTGGTTCTGGCCATTGTCGACAGCCTGATTGATTTTCGCGGTCGGGTGTCGAAAGACACCGATAACGCGAACGGTGAAGGTTAAAAGTTAAGAGGATTTCCACATGCAACTGATCCTTCTGGAAAAAATCGCCAACCTGGGCAACCTGGGCGACAAAGTAAACGTTAAGGCCGGTTACGGCCGTAACTACCTGCTGCCTTTCGGCAAAGCCACCGCTGCGACCGCTGCCAACCTGGCTGCGTTCGAAGAGCGTCGCGCTGAGCTGGAAAAAGCCGCCGCAGACCGTAAAGCTTCGGCTGAAAGCCGTGCTGCCCAACTGGCCGAGCTGGAAGTGACCATCACTGCCACCGCTGGCGACGAAGGCAAGCTGTTCGGTTCGATCGGTACTCACGACATTGCTGACGCACTGACCGCCTCCGGCGTTGAAGTGGCGAAAAGCGAAGTTCGTCTGCCGAACGGCACCATCCGCAACGTGGGTGAATTCGACGTGGCCGTGCACCTGCACGCCGAAGTTGAAGCCACCGTACGCGTTGTCGTGGTAGCAGCTTAAGCAACACCCTGATCGACTGGCGGCTTGTCCGGCAGACGGTTAACATCGGGCACGATCCTGTTTACAGGTCGTGCCCTTTGTCTTTCTGCACTCCCTGCTTTTCCTGATTAAAAAGTGGCCATGAACGAAATCTCCGCTCCCGAGCAATACGATCTGCAAACCGCCGCGCTGAAGGTGCCGCCGCATTCCATCGAGGCCGAACAGGCCGTGCTCGGTGGTCTGATGCTGGACAACAACGCCTGGGAACGCGTGCTCGATCAAGTCTCCGACGGCGATTTCTACCGACATGACCACCGTCTGATTTTCCGTGCGATCGCCAAACTGGCCGATCAGAACCTGCCGATCGACGTCGTGACCCTTGCCGAGCAACTGGACAAGGAAGGTCAGACTTCGCAGGTCGGCGGCCTCGGTTACCTGGGTGAGCTGGCGAAAAACACGCCGTCCGTCGCCAACATCAAGGCCTATGCGCAGATCGTCCGCCAGCGCGCGACGTTGCGTCAGTTGATCGGTATCAGCACCGAAATTGCCGACAGCGCCTTCAATCCCGAAGGCCGCACCGCCGAGGAAATCCTCGACGAAGCCGAGCGGCAGATCTTCGCGATTGCCGAGGCCCGGCCAAAAACCGGCGGCCCGGTGGGTGTGAATGACCTGCTGACCAAGGCCATCGACCGCATCGACACCCTGTTCAACACTGCCGACTCGATCACCGGCCTGTCCACCGGCTACACCGACCTCGACGAGAAGACCAGCGGCCTGCAACCGGCCGACCTGATCATCGTCGCCGGCCGTCCGTCGATGGGTAAGACCACCTTCGCGATGAACCTGGTGGAAAACGCCGTGTTGCGCAGCGACAAGGTGGTGCTGGTGTACTCCCTCGAGATGCCAGGCGAATCGCTGATCATGCGTATGCTGTCGTCCCTCGGCCGTATCGACCAGACCAAGGTACGTTCCGGCCAGTTGGAAGACGACGACTGGCCGCGTCTGACCTCGGCGGTCAATCTGCTCAACGACCGCAAGCTGTTCATCGATGACACCGCCGGCATCAGTCCGTCGGAGATGCGTGCCCGGACCCGGCGGCTGGTGCGCGAGCACGGCGACATCGGCCTGATCATGATCGACTACCTGCAACTGATGCAGATCCCGGGTTCCAGCGGTGACAACCGGACCAACGAGATTTCCGAGATCTCCCGATCCCTGAAAGCCCTGGCCAAGGAATTCAACTGCCCGGTAGTCGCCCTGTCGCAGCTCAACCGCTCCCTGGAACAGCGTCCCAACAAGCGCCCGGTGAACTCCGACTTGCGGGAATCCGGAGCGATCGAGCAGGACGCCGACGTGATCATGTTCGTGTACCGGGATGAGGTGTATCACCCGGAAACCGAGCACAAGGGCATCGCCGAAATCATCATCGGCAAACAGCGGAACGGTCCGATCGGCTTCATTCGCCTGGCCTTCATCGGCAAATACACACGTTTTGAAAACCTCGCGCCGGGCAGTTACAACTTCGACGACGACGAGTAACGCAATTGATCACGCCAGCTGATCAAACAGTTTCTGGGCAACCCTGGGGCTGATGAACTCCCGCCATATCCGTTGGTGGGGCCGACCAGCCTGTTCTTCGCGCTGTTGAAACGAGCTGCCGAGCCTGCGCTGTTCAAGGGTTTTCAGGTGTGCGCCCTTGACGGTGTAATCCAGCGCAGCGCGGTCCTTCCTGTCGTAGTGAAAGTGGGCCTCCCACAAGGGCGTGTTATCCGAGCGGTCGATGATCGAGTAAACGTCCAGGAATGACTTGTCTTTACCCTTGCCCAGTTGCTTGCGCTCCACCGTTTTGACCACCTTGAGTTGAGCATGCTCAAGCAGGAAGTTCAGGCGCGGGACGTCCAGCACATCCTTGTTCTTGTACATCCGTATCAAAATATCCTGGCCTTTGGCGCCCATTGAGTCGGCGGCAGCTTTCAGTCGGCTGATCAAGTCGGAGGTTTCAGCGCCTGCTGCCGTTTGCCCGAGGAGCTCGAGGCGTTTCGCCAGACCTGCGAGTCGATCCGTCTCGGCACCCAGATATTCGACAATGGTGGTCGGGTTGTCCTTTCGGCTTTCCATCAATCGAGCCTGGGCCAGGTACGCCTCCACGTTACCAAGGCGCGCCAGCGCTTCGCTGACCAGCTGAGGTCTGGAGGTCGGGGCCGGGGCGGAACGTACGGGCTGCCACTCACCTTCTTTCATTTCGTAGCGTTGAGGGGGATCGTTCGGTTTGAACAGGTCGGGAACGCTGAGGGTGATGCGGCCGTCGGCAGCGGTGTCCGGCACGCCGACCAGCACACGGTAAGTGCCATGTTGACGGGTTCGGAACAACTTTCGCGGCGCCGCGTCTCCGGCGGCTCCGGTAACTTGTCCAGGGAGGAAGTCGAAATCGATTTCCTGATCGTAGCCGGGCAGTTCTTGGTTGTTGTCAATCCGGTCAAAGATATCGTTCAGCCGGGTTTCGATTTTCGATTCAAAGGCATCGAGCAGGGTCAGTGCCTTCCTGACGTACTCTGCCTTGGCCGGCGTTGTCGACGCGAGCAATGCCTCCAGGCCTGCTTTGTCGCTTTTGATGTTTTCGATCGTCAATTGCAATGCAAGAGGTTCGGAGTACCCGAACACTTCGTTCAGATCCTGCTTGAGCAAGTGCATGGCCATGGCACTGCGCATGCCATGATCCTGCGGGTTCTGCGGATCGTCGGAGATCAGGCGCAGGCAAATGTTGTATTGGCTGGATTGGATCTGATCCACCGTGGGCACTTTGCGATTCATCTCCTCCAGAACCGCCAGGGCGCTGCGGTCAGCCTTCTGAATCTGATCCATCACGGCCTGACGCTCGTCCATGATCTTCAGCTTTTTGTCGAGGTGGACGAGGTTGCGCTTGAGCGACTCGACGGTGATTGCATGCAGGGTTGGCAGAGCTCTGCGGTCCATGACTGCAAGCAGTTTGTTGAAGTAGTCGACTCTGTTGATCTGCTGAGCATGAAGCTCGGCTTTATAGAGCCCGCCTGCCTTGAGCAATATCAGCCAGTCCCGGTTGTCGATGAGTGACTTGACGTAATCGGCCTGCATTCTTGTGTGCTTGATCACATGCACTTCAATCTCGATCAGCGCGGCCTTTTCGGCGTCACTGCCCTCAGGCAAGGGTTGGGCACGGCGCCAGAGTTCGCCATAGCGCGTGTTGGAAGCGGTCAGGGCATCGAAGGCATTCCTGATGGGCTCATGCCGTTGGAGCAGATAGGTTTTGCTGTGCTGAGCGATTGCACTGCGACGCATGCCTCCCTTGAGCCCATGCAGACTGGGAACCCAAAAACCTTCGGCAGTGCGAGTGATGGCCAGGGTGGAGCCGGCCCGACTGGCGCGGTAGGTGTTTTCGCTGTCGGAGGCGACCGGATCCTTCGACGCGACGATACGCCAGACGGTGTGCGCGGGAGAGGAGGCGTCAACGTCGCGCATCACCTGATAGGCGCGGCTTTCAATGACCACGTAGCGCTTGCCTTCGAAGTTGTGCAGCCCCTCGCTGTCCGGCGCGATGCCAGAGAAATCCAGGCCTGTCCGGAATGCCTCCAGTCGACTGGAAGTCAGTGCAAGGGCCCCGGCTTGGAACTCATCCAGTGGAAACCAGCGTTTGCTCTGGGGATCCTGCAAGAGAACAGGGCCCGAGGGGTTCAACTCATTGCTGAGTCTGATGCGGTAGATGCGGCTGTCAGGGTCCAGGCCAACTTGCACAATGCTGCCATCGTACGCTTCGACGAACAGTCGCCCCTTGAAGGTTCTGAAACCCTGTGTGTCGGCCTCCGGCAGTCGGACACCGGAAGGAATGCCATAGGTTTCGAGCCTGAGTCTTCTCGGTGAAGCCGTCGGGTTTGAGAGGCTTTCGACGAATGTCACGGACGGTGCGGGAGAGATCGTGTCCGGGCCGTCGATTGCCGGGAGGCTGGCGTGTGCGGGACGCGGCGTGAACAGGCGGGTGTCCGCAGGAACCGGAGGCGAAGTGGAGTGCTCCGGAAAATGTCCGGTCACAGGTCTCGAAGGCGGATTGTGCACTTCGACGGTCGTGGCGCCTATGGAGGGTGGTTTTGCAGGCATGCGTATTCATCCTTGAATAAGTGAACCCGTTTGTTGAACAGAGAGTGTGGCGGCGGGCGGTGCGACGAGAAACCGACCACAGTCGTCGGAATTGGTCAAAATTTGTGCTATATTCCGCGCCCGCGAAATTCAATGAAAGCCAACACCGGTTATCGACATGCAAGCAGCCAAGCCGTTATTTGACTATCCAAAATATTGGGCCGAATGTTTCGGGCCAGCGCCGTTCCTGCCGATGAGCAGGGAGGAGATGGATCAGCTTGGCTGGGATTCCTGCGACATCATCATTGTCACGGGTGATGCCTACGTCGATCACCCGTCCTTCGGCATGGCGATCATCGGCCGGCTGCTGGAGTCGCAAGGCTTCCGCGTCGGGATCATCGCGCAGCCTAACTGGCAGTCCAAAGACGACTTCATGAAGCTCGGCGAGCCGAACCTGTTCTTCGGTGTCGCGGCCGGCAACATGGACTCGATGATCAACCGCTACACCGCGGACAAGAAAATCCGTTCCGACGACGCCTATACCCCGGGCGGCATGGCCGGCAAACGTCCGGATCGCGCGAGCCTGGTTTACAGCCAGCGCTGCAAGGAAGCCTACAAGCACGTGCCGATCGTGCTCGGCGGCATCGAAGCCTCCCTGCGCCGCATCGCCCACTATGACTACTGGCAGGATCGCGTACGCAACTCGATCCTGATCGACGCCAGCGCCGACATCCTGCTGTACGGCAACGCCGAGCGGGCGATTGTCGAAGTCGCCCAGCGTCTGTCCTACGGTCACAAGATAGAAGACATCACGGATGTGCGCGGCACCGCGTTCATCCGTCGTGACACCCCTGCGGGCTGGTACGAAGTCGATTCCACGCGCATCGACCGTCCGGGCAAGATCGACAAGATCATCAACCCGTACGTCAACACCCAGGACACTCAGGCCTGCGCGATCGAGCAGGAGAAGGGCCCGGTTGACGATCCGGAAGAAGCCAAGGTCGTACAGATCCTGGCCAGCCCGAAAATGACCCGCGACAAGACCGTGATCCGCCTGCCGTCGATGGAAAAGGTGCGTAACGACCCGGTCCTGTACGCCCACGCCAACCGCGTGCTCCACCTGGAAACCAACCCGGGCAACGCCCGTGCGCTGGTGCAGAAGCATGGCGAGGTAGACGTCTGGTTCAACCCGCCGCCGATTCCGATGACCACCGAAGAAATGGACTACGTGTTCGGCATGCCTTACGCACGTGTTCCGCACCCTGCGTACGGCAAGGAAAAAATCCCGGCCTACGACATGATCCGCTTCTCGGTGAACATCATGCGTGGCTGCTTCGGTGGCTGCACCTTCTGCTCGATCACCGAGCACGAAGGCCGGATCATCCAGAACCGTTCCGAAGAGTCGATCATTCGCGAAATCGAAGAAATCCGCGACAAGGTGCCGGGTTTCACCGGCGTCATCTCCGACCTCGGCGGCCCGACCGCGAACATGTACCGCATCGCCTGCAAGAGCCCGGAAATCGAATCCGCGTGCCGCAAGCCGTCCTGCGTGTTCCCGGGCATCTGCCCGAACCTGAACACCGACCACTCGTCGCTGATTCAGCTGTACCGCAGCGCCCGTGCGTTGCCGGGTGTGAAGAAGATCCTGATCGCCTCCGGCCTGCGTTACGACCTTGCGGTCGAGTCGCCGGAGTACGTCAAGGAGCTGGTGACCCACCACGTCGGCGGTTACCTGAAGATCGCCCCGGAACACACCGAGGAAGGTCCGCTCAACCAGATGATGAAACCGGGGATCGGCACCTACGATCGCTTCAAGCGCATGTTCGAGAAGTACACCAAGGAAGCCGGGAAAGAGCAGTACCTGATTCCGTACTTCATCGCCGCGCACCCGGGCACCACCGACGAAGACATGATGAACCTGGCCCTGTGGCTCAAGGGCAACGGCTTCCGTGCCGATCAGGTGCAGGCGTTCTATCCGTCGCCGATGGCCACCGCCACCGCGATGTACCACTCGGGCAAGAACCCGCTGCGCAAGGTCACCTACAAGAGCGACGGCGTGACCATCGTCAAGAGCGAGGAGCAGCGTCGTCTGCACAAGGCCTTCCTGCGTTATCACGACCCGAAAGGCTGGCCGATGCTGCGTGAAGCGCTGACCCGCATGGGCCGCGCCGACCTGATCGGGCCGGGCAAGCATCAGTTGATCCCGCTGCACCAGCCGGCCACCGACAGCTACCAGAGTGCCCGTCGCAAGAACTCGACGCCGGCCGGCAGCCACAAGGTCGCGAAAGAGAAGACCACCAAGATCCTCACCCAGCACACCGGTCTGCCACCGCGCGCCAGCGACGGCGGCAATCCATGGGACAAGCGTGAACAGGCCAAGGCCGCGGCGTTCGCCCGCAACCAGCAGGCCGCCAAGGAACGCAAGGAAGCGGCGAAAGGCAAAGGGCCGAAACCGGCACGCAAGCCGGTCGTACCGCGCTGAAACGCACTTGAGCCAAAACAGAACGCCAACCTTCGGGTTGGCGTTTTGCTGATCGTTCCCACGCTCTGCGTGGGAATGCCTCCAGGGACGCTCCGCGTCCAGTGACGCAGAGCGTCACGGGCTGCATTCCCACGCGGGAGCGTGGGAACGATCAAGTATCCGGCCGCTTTCGCAACATTTGCGTGCAACTGTGCCAAAGCATTTCACCGCATCGCCCGATTTTGGTGCTGTACTGCCCTGAGCATTCCGGGAAAGCGCCCAAGCCTCTGCATGGCATAAGTCTTGCGCGCTTTCGAATACGCTTGGGCTCGCAGGAGGCACGCCGTGTCGATTCATGTCGCATTGCATCACGTCACGCATTACCGCTACGACCGCGCTGTCGAACTCGGCCCGCAGATCGTGCGTTTGCGCCCGGCTGCCCACAGCCGCACGCGGATTCTGTCCTATTCACTGAAAGTCTCGCCCGAGCAGCACTTCATCAACTGGCAGCAGGACCCCCAGGGCAACTACCTCGCACGGCTGGTGTTCCCCGAGAAAACCGCCGAACTGCGGATCGAGGTCGATCTGCTGGCCGAAATGGCGGTGTTCAACCCGTTCGACTTCTTCCTCGAGCCCTACGCCGAGAAAATCCCCTTCGCCTACGCCGCCGATGAACGCAAGGAGCTGGCGCCGTACCTCGAAACCCTGCCGCTGACGCCTAAATTCAAGGCCTATCTGGATGCCATCGACCGCACGCCGTTGCCGGCCGTGGATTTCCTGGTGGCGCTCAATCAGCGCCTGAGCGAAGACATCAATTACCTGATCCGCATGGAACCGGGTGTGCAAACCCCGGAGCATACCCTCGAACACGCCTCCGGCTCCTGCCGGGATTCGGCGTGGCTGCTGGTGCAACTGCTGCGCAACCTCGGGCTGGCGGCGCGTTTCGTCTCCGGTTATCTGATTCAACTGACCGCCGATGTGAAAAGCCTCGACGGCCCGTCCGGCACCGAAGTGGACTTCACCGACCTGCACGCGTGGTGCGAGGTGTATCTGCCCGGCGCCGGCTGGATCGGCCTTGATGCGACCTCCGGACTGTTCGCCGGAGAGGGGCATATCCCGCTGGCCTGCAGTCCCGATCCGTCCTCGGCGGCGCCGATCAGCGGTCTGGTGGAACCTTGCGAGTGTGAGTTCAGCCACGAAATGTCCGTGGAGCGGATCTGGGAAGCACCCCGGGTCACCAAGCCCTACACCGATGAGCAATGGCTGGCGATCCAGGCGCTGGGCCGGCAGATCGATGCCGACCTGCTGGAAGGCGATGTGCGCCTGACCATGGGCGGCGAACCGACCTTCGTGTCCATCGACGACCCGGATGGCGCCGAGTGGAACACCGCCGCGCTGGGCCCGGACAAGCGTCGGCTCTCCGCCGAACTGTTCCAGCGCCTGCGCAAGCATTACGCGCCCAAAGGGCTGGTGCATTTCGGTCAGGGCAAATGGTATCCCGGCGAGCAACTGCCGCGCTGGTCGCTGAACTGCTACTGGCGCCGCGACGGTGTGCCGGTCTGGCAAAACAACGCGTTGATTGCCGATGAACAGCAGGATTACGGCGCCACAGGTGAACTGGCCGGACGCTTTCTGGCGAGTGTCGCCGAACGCCTGAAACTGCCGACACGCTTCGTGTTCCCGGCCTACGAAGACAACTTCTATTACCTCTGGCGCGAGGGCGCCTTGCCGAGCAACGTCAGCGCCGAAGACTCGCGTCTGGAGGAGCCGCTGGAACGTGCGCGACTGCGCAAGGTGTTCAGTCAGGGGTTGGACAAGATCATCGGCCAGGTGCTGCCGCTGGCGCGCACCGCCAAGGGCGATCAGTGGCAGAGCGGGCGCTGGTACCTGCGCGATGAGCATTGCCGGTTGGTGCCGGGGGATTCACCGCTGGGCTATCGCCTGCCGTTGGGTTCACAGCCCTGGGTGAAGGCGGCGGAGTACCCGTTCATTCATCCGAACGACCCGAATCAGGATTTCCCCGAGCTGCCCGAAACAGCGCAGCTCAACCAACACGGTGAGCCGGCTCCGGCGTACGATCGTGTGCCGAAAATCGACGAGTCCGCCGACTGGCTGACCCGCACCGCCTTCTGCGCCGAGGCCCGGGAAGGCCGGTTGTACCTGTTCATGCCGCCGCTGGAGCGGGTCGAGGACTATCTGGAACTGGTCGCGGCCATCGAAGCCACCGCCGAGGAGCTGCATTGTCCGGTATTGCTGGAGGGCTATGAGCCGCCGAGCGATCCGCGCCTGAGCAACTTTCGCATCACCCCGGATCCCGGCGTCATAGAGGTCAACGTGCAGCCGTCGGCGACGTGGGACGAGTTGGTCGAGCGCACCGAATTTCTGTACGAAGAAGCGCGCCAGACCCGACTGTCCACCGAGAAATTCATGGTCGACGGGCGGCACACCGGCACCGGCGGCGGCAACCATTTCGTGCTCGGTGGCGCGACGCCGGCGGACTCGCCGTTCTTGCGCCGTCCGGATCTGCTGCGCAGCCTGATCAGTTATTGGCACAACCATCCGTCGCTGTCCTACCTGTTTTCCGGGCTGTTCATCGGCCCGACCTCTCAGGCGCCGCGAGTCGATGAAGCGCGCAACGATGCGCTGTATGAGCTGGAAATCGCTTTCGCGCAGATGCCGGCGCCGGGAGAAGAGTGTGCCCCATGGCTGGTGGATCGGCTGTTGCGCAATCTGCTGATCGACGTTACCGGCAACACCCATCGCGCCGAGTTCTGCATCGACAAGCTGTATTCACCGGATGGCGCCACCGGGCGCCTCGGGTTGCTGGAGTTGCGTGGTTTCGAGATGCCACCCCATGCGCGCATGAGCCTGGCGCAGCAGCTGTTGTTGCGAGCGCTGGTGGCGCGGTTCTGGCGCGAGCCCTATGCGCCGCCGAAACTGGCGCGCTGGGGTACGGAGCTGCACGACCGCTTCATGCTGCCGCACTTCATCGAGCAGGACTTCGCCGACGTCATCGTCGAGCTCAACAGTGCCGGTTACCCCCTGCGTGCCGAATGGTTTGCGGCTCATCTGGAATTCCGCTTTCCCAAAGTCGGCGATTACGCCGTCAACGGCATCGAGCTGGAATTGCGCCAGGCTCTCGAACCCTGGCATGTGCTGGGCGAGGAGGGCGCAGCGGGCGGTACGGTGCGCTACGTCGACTCATCGCTGGAGCGCTTGCAGGTCAAACTCACGGGGCTGCCGCCGCAGCGCTATCTGCTGACCTGCAATGGCATCCCGGTGCCGCTGCAACCGACCGGACGGGTTGGCGAGTTTGTCGCGGGTGTGCGTTTCCGCGCGTGGCACCCGGCCAATTGCCTGCAACCGACGATCCCGGTGCATGCGCCACTGGTATTCGACTTGCTCGATACCTGGATGCAGCGCTCGCTGGGCGGTTGCCAGTACCACGTCGCTCATCCGGGCGGGCGCAATTACGAAACGCTGCCGGTCAATGCCAACGAAGCGGAGAGCCGGCGCATGGCGCGTTTCTTCCGCATCGGACATACGCCGGGGAAGCTTCCGATACCGAACCTGACAATCTCCGACGAGCTGCCGATGACACTCGATTTACGACGTTTCTAAGTCGTACGCGACGCCCGGATTTTTCGTATATCCGGGCGTCATGTGCCTGCGTTAGTCTGACCGTTCCTTGCCGGCTGCCGAGCTTTCCATGCCTGACCTGCTTGACCGCTACCCGCTGACGGCGGGCACCTATCACGAACTGCTCGACGACAGCGGGGCGGTGCGCCCGCACTGGCGGCGACTGGTCGACCAATTGCAGCGCAGCACCCCGGCGCAACTGGTGCAGCGTCAGGCGTTGCTGACCCGGCAGATTCAGGAAAACGGCGTTACCTACAACGTCTATGCTGACCCCAAAGGCGCTGATCGTCCGTGGGAGCTGGATCTGCTGCCCCACGTGATCGCCGCTGACGAGTGGCAACAGTTGTCTGCCGGAATCGCCCAGCGCGCGCGGCTGCTCAATGCGGTGCTGGCGGACCTGTATGGCCCGCAGCAGTTGATCCGCGAAGGCTTGTTGCCGGCGGAGCTGGTGTTCGGCCACAACAATTTTCTCTGGCCCTGTCAGGGCATTGCGCCACCGGACGGGGCCTTTCTGCATCTGTATGCCGTGGATCTGGCGCGCACGCCGGACGGGCGCTGGTGGGTGACGGCGGATCGCACTCAGGCACCATCGGGTGCCGGGTATGCGCTGGAAAATCGCACCATCGTGTCCCGCGCCTTCCCCGAGTTGTATCGGGATCTGAAAGTGCAGCATCTGGCCGGCTTCTTCCGCACCCTGCAGGAAACTCTGGCCCGTCAGGCCCCGTGCGACGATGACGCGCCGCTGGTGGTGCTGCTCACCCCGGGGCGTTTCAACGAGAGCTATTTCGAGCACCTTTATCTCGCACGCCAGCTTGGTTATCCGCTGGTGGAGGGCGGTGACCTGACGGTGCGTGATGCCACGGTCTACCTGAAAACCCTCAGTGGCCTGCGCCGGGTGCACGCGATCATGCGCCGGCTCGACGATGACTTCTGCGATCCGCTGGAATTGCGTACGGATTCGGCGCTGGGCGTTCCCGGACTGCTGGAGGCGGTGCGTCAGGGCCGGGTGCTGGTGGCCAATGCGCTGGGCAGTGGCGTACTGGAGTCGCCGGGGCTGCTGGGGTTCCTGCCAAAGATCAATCAGTACCTGTTCGGCGAAGAGCTGATCCTGCCGTCCATCGCCACGTGGTGGTGCGGCGAAGCGCCGGTGCTGGCCCAGGCCCTGGAAAAATTGCCGGAGCTGCTGATCAAACCGGCGTTCCCGTCGCAAAGCTTTACACCGGTATTTGGTCGGGATCTGAGCGAAAAACAGCGTGAAAGTCTCGCCGCGCGCATGCAGGCACGGCCTTATGCGTATGTCGCGCAAGAACTCGCGCAGCTGTCTCAGGCGCCGATCTGGCAGCCCGAGGACGGGCAACTGCAACCCCGGGCGATCGGCATGCGCATGTACGCGGTGGCCAGTCACGACGGTTATCGGGTGTTGCCCGGTGGCCTGACCCGGGTCGCGGCCGAAGCCGATGCCGAAGTGGTGTCGATGCAGCGCGGTGGTGCGAGCAAGGACACCTGGGTGCTGGGGGATCGGCCGCCGAGCGGTGAGCAGTGGAAAGCCCAGCGCAATATCGGCGTGCCCGACCTGGTGCGACGCGATCCGTATCTGCCGTCGCGGGTGGTGGAAAACCTGTTCTGGTTCGGCCGTTACTGCGAGCGTTGCGACGACAGCGCACGGCTGTTGCGGATCATGCTCGCGCGCTACGTCGACGGCGATGACCCACAAGCCTTGCAGGCCGCTGTGGATCTGGGCGAGCGACTGATGCTGCTGCCGGACGAAGGTGAACTGCCGGAACGCTTGCTCGCGGCATTGCTCGGCGAGGACTGGTCGTTCAGCCTGCGCTCCAACCTGCAACGCTTGCAGTGGGCAGCCTCGCAGGTGCGCGGCAAGCTCTCGCGGGAGAACTGGCAGGCGTTGGTGGAGTTGCAGCGCGAGGCGACGGAACTGGATACCGACGAGCCAGACTTCGGCGAGCTGCTGGATTTTCTAAACCGGCTGGTGATGTCGCTGGCGGCGCTGTCCGGGTTTGCCCTCGACGACATGACCCGCGACGAAGGCTGGCGCTTCCTGATGATCGGCCGGCGAATCGAGCGCCTGCAATTTCTCAGCAGCAGCCTTGCGGGTTTTCTGCGCGGCGCCGGGGCGTTCGATCAGGCCGGGCTTGAGTGGTTATTGGAGCTGGGCAACAGCAGCATCACCTATCGCTCGCGTTATCTGGCGGTGGCGCAGTTGATTCCGGTGCTCGACCTGTTGCTGCTGGATGAGCAGAACCCCCATGCGGTGCTGTTCCAGTTGAAACTGGTGACTCGCACCCTCAAGCGTTTGAATGATGACTTCGGAGTGCCGAGGGAGGCAGGATTGCCGACGCTGGTCGAGCGTCTGGCGCGTTTCGATCTGAGCTGTCTGGAGAATCCGCTGTTCGGCGAACCCAGCGTGCGCGCGGCCCTCGACGGTCTGGCGGATCTGCTGCAGGAGATCGCCGACGCCAGCAGTCAGGTGTCGGATCGTCTGGCCCTGCGCCATTTCGCCCATGTCGATGATGTCAGCCAGCGCACGGTGTCCGTCTGATGAGCGCCCATTACCAGATCCTTCACGACACGTGCTATCGCTACGACAGCCCGGTGTCCCTGGCCCAGCAACTGGCGCACCTGTGGCCGCGCGAATGCGAGTGGCAGCGTTGCACCGAGCAACAACTGCTGATCAGTCCGGAGCCGACCACCCGCCGTGACGAGCAGGATGTGTTCGGCAATCCGCTGACTCGCCTCGCCTTCGAACGGCCGCACGATGAATTGCAGGTCAACGCACGGCTGACGGTGGAAGTGCTGGCGCGACCCGTGGTGGATTTCCAGCAGTCACCGGCCTGGGAGTTGACGCGCAACGCGCTGACTTACAGCAGTCAACCGCTGTCCGCCTCTTTGCTGGAAGCCTGTCGCTATCGATTCCAGTCGCCTTACGTGCATCTCAAGCGCAGCTTCGTCGAGTTCTCGGAGAGCTGTTTCCCGGCCGGCAGACCGTTGATGCTGGGTGTGCAGGCCTTGATGCAGAAGATCTTCAGCGAATTCACCTTCGACGCCGAAGCGACGCAAGTCGCGACGCCATTGGTGGAAGTGCTGGAGCGACGGCGCGGGGTCTGTCAGGACTTTGCGCATCTGATGCTTGCCTGTGTGCGCTCACGCGGGCTGGCGGCGCGTTACATCAGCGGTTACCTGCTGACCCAACCGCCACCGGGGCAGCCACGGTTGATCGGCGCCGATGCGTCCCATGCCTGGGTTTCGGTGTTTTGCCCGGTGCTGGGCTGGGTGGATTTCGATCCGACGAATAACGTGCAGCCGGCGCTGGAGCACATCACCCTGGCCTGGGGCCGGGATTTCTCCGATGTCTCGCCGTTGCGCGGGGTGATTCTGGGTGGTGGCAATCACGACCCGGAAGTTCGCGTCACTGTGTTGCCGCTGGAGGAGTGAAGATCAAATGTGGGAGATTCTATGTTGCAGGGGAACCCTGCAACCTTAAATTGGGTTGGTATTCGCTCTGATTTTTCATGAGGGCGAATGCCACCCGGCAAAGCTTA